>NZ_BAABIG010000048.1:0-56334 GCF_039542605.1 Streptomyces ziwulingensis | reverse complement strand
GGTGGCGGCGGTGGTGGGGGCGGGGTCGGGGTGGGCGGTTCGGGCGGCGGGGGCGTGGGGGTCGGGGTGGGTGTCGGGGGTGGCGGCGGGGTGGGCGTCGGGCACGGCGGGAAGGTGGGCCAGTGGTGGCCCCCGGCGGACGCCGTGGCCCCCGTCCCGTTCGGGCCGTTCGACACGATCGCGCAGGCGTCGGCCCCGGCGGGGACCGCCGGCGCGCCGACGAGCGCGAAGGTCAACGTGACCAGGGCCAGTACCCGGCCGGTGGCGGCGGAGCGGATCGGTTCGGGTCCATGCACGACGCAGATCATGAAGGCTGCCGCCCCGAGGCACACCGGAGAACGGACCTATTGCCCCGAAGGGGGGAGGGCGCCGGGCATGCCGCTCTCCTGATAATCGTACGTAGATCCGAAGCTCGTCCTTATGTACGAATATAGGGACGGGGTGGGTGGCGGCTCTGGCGCGGGAGGCGGCGGCGCGCGAGAGGCGCGCGCGGGACCCGCGGGAGGCCCGCGGGAGGCGGCCGGGCGGGCCGGGAGCGCCACGTGAACCGGCCCGGAAGAAAAACGCCCCGCCGTTGAACACGAGCCGGTCCCCGGTCCGTACCCCTTGTCGTGCGGCGGTCGACCGGAAGCCGTAACACCTCGGCGTACAACGGGAGTTGACGATGAAGACCTCGTGGCGGAACGCCGCACTCGTGGCGAGCGCCGCGGCGGTGCTGGCCTTGACGACGGCGTGCGGTCAGGACAGCGGCACTGCCGGCGGCAGCCAGAACGTGGGGGCCGCGGCCTCCCCCGGTGAAGTCGGGAACATCGGCACCGGGGCCGGGAAGGGGCTCGGTACCGGCGCGCGGGACGCGCAGCCGGCGAGCCCGCCCGTCGCCGCGGGCAAGCTCTCCGTCACCCCCGACGCGAAACTGGGCGAGCTGGTGACGGACGGCACCGGCCGGACCCTGTACCGGTTCGACGCGGACACCGCCCAGCCGCCCAGGTCGACCTGTGAGGCGGAGTGCGCCACCGCCTGGCCACCGGTGGCCGCGGACGACGCGCTCGCCGGCGAGGGCATCGAGAAGTCCCTGCTCGGCGAGGTCGTCCGGGCCGACGGCACCAAGCAGCTCACCATCGGCGGCTGGCCGGCGTACCGCTACGCCAAGGACACCGCCGCCGGGGACGTCAAGGGCCAGGGCGTGGGCGGGAAGTGGTTCGCGCTCGCCGCCGACGGCAAGAAGGCGGGCGCGCCGCGGCCCGGTCTGGCCACGCGCGAGGACCCGGAGCTGGGCGAGATCGTGGTCGACGGCGACGGCAGGACGGTCTACCGCTTCCTGAAGGACGAGGCGTGGCCGAAACCCGTCTCGGCCTGCACCGGCGACTGCCTGGAGAAGTGGCCGGTCGTGGCCCCCGTGGCGGCGAACGACACCAAGGGCGTGGAGAAGAAGGGCCTGATGAGCTTCACCCGGCCGGACGGGGAGGCCCAGCAGACCATCGACTGCTGGCCCGTCTACACCTTCACCGGCGACAAGAACGCCGGCGACACCAACGGACAGGGCGTCGGCGGAACCTGGTACGCCGTCGCACCCGACGGAAAGCCGGTCGGCGCACCGAAGCGGTAACACCCCCCGGCCAGTCCCCCCGGCCAGTCCCCCCGGCCAGTCCCCCTCAGGAACGGCCCCGAGCACGGCCCCCGGGCCGCCGACGGGCCGTCCCCTCCGCACGCAGGCGGAGCGGACGGCCCGCTTCGGCGTGCCTGCTTCGGCGTGTCCGCTTCGCCGCGTCGGCTTCGTCATGTCCGCTTCGCCATGGCTCATCCCGGGGGTGTCCCCGGCTGGCACGTGCCGCAGGCAGTGACCGGGAACGGATGGTCAATTTCCGTTTCGGCTCGCTCGTTCGGCGGGCGATCAGTACCCTCTGCTCGAACACCGGATCGCCTGAGCCTTGGAGAGCCAGATGGAGCGTCCCGCCTGGGCCCCACGCAGCATCGACATCTCGGTGCCGAGCGTGTCCCGGATCTACGACTTCTATCTGGGCGGTTCGCACAACTTCGAGGTCGACCGGGAGGCCGCCCGCCGGGCCATGGAGCACCTGCCGGGGCTGCCCAGGATCATGCAGGCCAACCGGGCGTTCACGCGCCGCGCGGTGCGCTTCGCGGCGGCCGAGGGCATCACCCAGTTCCTCGACATCGGCTCCGGCATCCCCACCTTCGGCGGCGTCCACGAGGTGGCGCGGCAGGCGGCGCCCGGCGCGCGCGTGGTGTACGTCGACCACGACCCGGTGGCGGTCGCGCACAGCGAGGAGGTCCTCAAGGGCGACGAGGACACGGCGGGCGTCGTCGCCGCCGATCTCCTCAAGCCGCGGGAGATCCTGGTCAGCCCTCAGGTGGAGCGGCTGATCGACCTGAATCGTCCGGTGGCCCTGCTGCTCGTTGCGATACTGCACTTCGTGGAAGACGTCGACGACCCCTACGCGGCGGTGGCGGAGCTGACCGAGGCGCTCGCGCCCGGCAGTCTGCTCGTGCTCACCCACGCCTCGTACGAGGGAATTCCGGTACCGCCCGAGCAGGCCTCCGGCGCCGTCGACGTGTACAAGGCGATCCGCAACCCGCTGATCATGCGCTCGCGCGAGGAGATCGCGCGGTTCTTCGAGGGGTACGACATGGTGGAACCCGGACTGGTGCCGATGCCGCGGTGGCGGCCCGAGGCGTCGCCGGAGGACGAGGACCCGTACGCGTTCTCGGGTTTCGCGGGTGTGGGACGCACGGCGTGAGCGCCCAGCAGCCGGACGGGCCGGAGGACAGACTGCGCCGGTTCGCGACGATCTGGAGCCGGGCGGTGTTCCCGGTCACCACCACCTCGTCCACCCGGCCCGAGTTCGAGGCCGAACTGCTGCCGCTGGCCCGGCGCCTGAGCGAGGTGCTGCGGGCCCGGGCCTTCGAGGCGGCAGGGGCCAAGACGGTCGGCGCGGCGCTGGTCGACGCGCACTGCACCGACCCCGAGGCGCTCAGCCGGACCCTGGACTGCGTCGACGCCTACCTGGTCCTCTACTGCGGCCAGGACGGCGACCGGGAGGACCTGCGGGCCCGTTCGGCGCGGATGCAGCACGCCATGGCGGCCGGGTTCGCGCAGGCGCTGCGCGACCGCACGCTGGCCGAGCAGGAGGCCATCGCCCAGGCCGCGCTGCGGGCGCAGGGCGTGGTGGCCGAGGCGCTGCACGCCAGCGAGGCCCGCTTCCGCGCGGTCTTCGAGGGCGCCGCCATAGGCATCGGCATCGCCGACCTCGACGGCAACGTCCTCCAGGTCAACAAGGCGCTGACCCGCATGTTCGGTCTCACCGACCAGCGGCTGCGCGAGGGCAACGTGCGGAACTGGACCCACCCCGACGACGCCCCGCAGACCTGGCGGCTCTACGACGAACTCGTCCGCGGCGAGCGCGAGCACTACCACCTGGAAAAGGCGTTCTACCGGCCCGACGGCACGGTCCTGTGGACCAACCTGACGGTCTCCCTGCTGCGTGACGCCGACGGCGTGCCGCAGTACCAGCTCGCCCTCATGGAGGACACCACCGAACGCCGGCTGCTCAACCTGCGGCTGCGCTACGAGGCCACCCACGACGCGCTCACCGGCCTGCCCAACCGCAGTTTCTTCTTCGAACGCCTGGAGAAGGCGCTCAACGCCGGCGAGGGGCAGGGCTTCGGCCTGTGCTACCTCGACCTCGACGGGTTCAAGACCGTCAACGACAGCCTGGGGCACGCCGCCGGCGACCGGTTGCTCGTGGAGGTCGCCGACCGGCTCCAGGGCTGCGCCACCGCGCCCGGCGAGATGGTCGCCCGGCTCGGCGGCGACGAGTTCGTGGCGCTCACCACCGGCCCGCACACCGGGCACGAGGCCGACGAGCTGGCCGACCGCATCATGAACGCCCTGCTCGCCCCGATCAGTATCGACGGCCGGGAGCTGACCGTGCGCGGCTCCATCGGCATCGTGGAGGGACCGGCGGGGGAGCGCAGCGCGGCGGAGGTGCTGCGCAGCGCCGACATCACGATGTACCGGGCCAAGTCGGCGGGCGGCAACCGCTACGAGCTGGCCGACCCGGAGGCCGACGCCCGCGCGATCACCCGGCACGGGCTGACCAACGCGCTCCCCGCGGCGCTGGAGCGCGGCGAGTTCTTCATCGAGTACCAGCCGCTGGTCCACCTCGGCGACGGCCAGGTGCGCGGCGCGGAGGCCCTGGTGCGCTGGCTGCACCCGCAGCACGGCGTCCTCGGCCCGGACCGGTTCATCCCGCTCGCCGAACACACCGGGCTGATCGTGCCGCTGGGCCGCTGGGTGCTGGAGCAGTCGGTGCGCCAGGCCCGCGCCTGGCGGGAGCTGTACGGCGACGGCGGGGCCGCCGGCCCCCTGCGCATCAACGTCAACCTCTCGCCCTGCCAGCTCACCCACCCCGGTCTGGTGCAGGACACGGTCGACATCCTGGAGCGGGCCGGGGTCGAACCGGACGCGCTCTGCCTGGAGGTGACCGAGTCGGCGCTGATCGGTGCCGACGACGACCTGCTCAAGCCGCTGCGGCAACTGGCCGAGATGGGCGTGGACATCGCCCTGGACGACTTCGGCACCGGCTACTCCAACCTCGCCAACCTGCGCCGGCTGCCGGTCAGCGTCCTGAAACTGGACCGCTCCTTCACCCAGAGCATGCAGCAGTACCCCGCCGACCCGGTCGACCTGAAGATCGTCGAAGGGATCGTCGCGCTCGCCCACAGCCTCGACCTCACGGTGACCGTGGAGGGCGTGGAAACGGGCGCCCAGGCCGAGCAGCTCCGCATACTCGGCTGCGACACGGCCCAGGGCTGGTACTACGCCCGCCCCGGCCCCCCGGACCGCCTCCACGACCTGGCCCTGGCGGACGCGACCGGCTGACGTCCCGGGGCGGCGCGGGGCGGCGCCGGCCCGGCCCCCTCAGCGCTCCAGCAACATCCGCTGCAACTCCCGGGCCGCCCGGGGCGGAGCCACATCGCTGCGGTGGGCGAGGGCGATCGTGCGGTGCAGCCCGGGCCGGGCCAACGGGGTGACCCTGAGGCCCCGCCCGGACCGCGTGGCGACCATCCGCGGCACCACGGCCACCCCCAGCCCCGCCCGGACGAAACCGAGCACCGCGTCCATCTCCCCGCCCTCCACCGCGAACTCCGGTTCGAACCCGGCGGAGCGGCACGCCGCCACGGTCAGCTCCCGCAGGTCGTACCCGTGCCGGAACATCACCAGCCGCTCGCCCGCCAGGTCGCAGACGTCCACCGCGCGCCGCCCGCCCCCGGGCCGGGGCGCCTCCGGCGAGGACACCACCACCAGGTCCTCCCGCAGCAGCTCCACCGTGGTCAGCGAGGGCGAGGCGGTCGGCAGCGGCAGGACGACCAGCGCCAGGTCGAGCGCCCCGCGCGCGAGCCCGCGCACCAGGTCGTGCGAGCCGCCCTCCTCGATCATGAGCCGGATGCCGGGATAGCGGTCGTGGAAGGCCCGCAGCACGTCGGGGAGGAGGCCCGTGCACAGACTCGGGGTGGCGCCCAGCCGGACCCGGCCCCGGCGGAGCCGCACCAGCTCCAGCACCTCGTGCCGGGCGGTGTCCGCGTCGGCGAGGATGCGCCGGGCCAGCGGCAGCAGCGCCTCGCCCGCGTCCGTCAGCGAGATGTTGCCGCGCGCCCGCAGGAAGAGATCCGCCCCCAGCTCCCGTTCCAGCGCCTTGATCTGCTGCGACAGCGACGGCTGGGCCACATGCACCGCCTCGGCGGCCCGGGTGAAGTGCCGGGCCTCGGCGACGGCCACGAAGTACTGGAGCTGCTGGAGCTGCATCCCGCAACCATACGTTGTCGATAGGCCCTTCCTATGGAAACGAGGCGGACCATGTCTTGGACTGATGGCACCGGGCGGGCTTAGCGTCTGGACCATGGCTCTGGCAACGCGGACGGACCGGCGGTCCTCCCTCCCGCGCTCCGTGTGGGACTCGACCGTCGGCAAGAAGACCGTGATGGCGGTCAGCGGGCTGATCATGCTTCTGTACCTGGTCGTCCACATGATCGGCAACCTGAAGATCTTCTTCGGTACGGAGGAGTTCAACCACTACGCGCACTGGCTGCGCACGGTCGGCGAGCCGTTCATGCACTACGAGTGGACCCTCTGGCTGGTCCGCGTCGTGCTGGTGGCCGCGGTCGTCGCACACGCCATGGCCGCCTACCAGCTCAGCCGCCGCGACCTCAGGGCCCGCCCCGGCAAGTACGTGCACAAGCGGAAGCGCGCGAGCTACGCGACGCGCACCATGCGCTGGGGCGGGATCATCCTCGCCCTGTTCATCGTCTGGCACCTCCTGGACCTGACCACCGGCACCGTGCACTCCGGCGGCTTCCAGTCGGGCAAGCCGTACCAGAACGTCGTGGACACCTTCTCCACCTGGTACGGCAACGTCATCTACATCGTCGCGATGCTCGCCCTCGGCCTGCACATCCGGCACGGCTTCTGGAGCGCCGCCCAGACCCTCGGCGTCGGCAGCCGCCGCCGCGACCAGGCTCTGAAGACCGTCGCGAACGTCCTCGCGCTGCTGCTCACGGCCGGCTTCGTCGCCGTCCCCGTGGGCGTCCTGACCGGAGTGGTGAGCTGACCCATGACTTCCTACGCCGACTACTCGACCTACTCCACCGGTGCGCCGGTCGTCGACGCCAAGGCCCCGGCCGGGCCGATCGGCGAGCGCTGGGACACGCGCCGCTTCGAGGCCAGGCTGGTCAACCCCGCCAACCGGCGCAAGCACACGGTGATCGTCGTGGGCACCGGTCTCGCGGGCGGTTCGGCCGGCGCCACCCTCGCCGAACAGGGCTACCACGTGGTCCAGTTCTGCTACCAGGACTCCCCGCGCCGCGCCCACTCCATCGCCGCCCAGGGCGGCATCAACGCGGCGAAGAACTACCGCAACGACGGCGACTCCGTGCACCGCCTCTTCTACGACACCGTCAAGGGCGGCGACTTCCGTGCCCGCGAGTCCAACGTCCACCGGCTCGCCCAGATCTCGGTGGAGATCATCGACCAGTGCGTGGCCCAGGGCGTGCCCTTCGCCCGCGAGTACGGCGGCCTGCTCGACACCCGCTCCTTCGGCGGCGTCCAGGTCTCCCGCACCTTCTACGCCCGCGGCCAGACCGGCCAGCAGCTCCTCCTCGGCGCCTACCAGGCGCTGAGCCGCCAGGTGGCGGCCGGGAACATCGAGCTGCACCCGCGTACCGAGATGCTCGACGTGATCGTGGTCGACGGGCGGGCCCGGGGCATCGTCACCCGCGACCTGGTCACCGGGGAGATCTCCACCTGCTTCGCGGACGCCGTGGTCCTCGCCTCCGGCGGCTACGGCAACGTCTTCTACCTGTCGACCAACGCGATGAACTCCAACGCGACCGCCGTCTGGCGGGCGCACCGGCGCGGCGCCTGGTTCGCCAACCCCTGCTTCACGCAGATCCACCCCACCTGCATCCCGCGCACCGGCGACCACCAGTCCAAGCTGACGCTGATGAGCGAGTCGCTGCGCAACGACGGCCGGATCTGGGTGCCGAAGGCCAAGGGCGACGACCGCCCCGCGAACAAGATCCCCGAGGACGAGCGCGACTACTACCTGGAGCGTGTCTACCCGTCCTTCGGCAACCTGGTCCCCCGCGACATCGCCTCCCGCGCCGCGAAGAACGTCTGCGACGAGGGCCGCGGCGTGGGTCCCGGCGGGCAGGGCGTCTACCTGGACTTCGCCGACGCCATCGCCCGGATGGGCCGCGAGGCGGTGGAGGCGAAGTACGGCAACCTCTTCGACATGTACCGGCGGATCACCGACGAGGACCCGTACCAGGTGCCGATGCGGATCTACCCGGCCGTGCACTACACGATGGGCGGGCTCTGGGTCGACTACGACCTCCAGACCACCGTCCCGGGCCTGTTCGCGGTCGGCGAGGCGAACTTCTCCGACCACGGGGCCAACCGGCTCGGCGCCTCCGCGCTGATGCAGGGCCTGGCCGACGGCTACTTCGTGCTGCCGGCCACCATCAACGACTACCTCGCCCGCAACCCGCTGGGGGACCCGGTCGACGCCGGCCATCCGGTCGTGCAGGAGGTGCTGGCCGAGACCGAGGACCGGCTCAACCTGCTGCTCGCGGTGGACGGCGACCGCACCCCGGACTCCTTCCACCGCGAACTGGGCGAGCTGATGTGGGAGTTCTGCGGCATGGCCCGCACCGAGTCCGGCCTGCGCAAGGCCCTGGAGCGCATCCCGCAGATCCGCGAGGAGTTCTGGCGGCGGATCAAGGTCCCCGGCACCGGCGAGGAGTTCAACCAGTCGCTGGAGAAGGCCAACCGCATCGTCGACTACCTGGAGCTGGCCGAGCTGATGTGCCTCGACGCGCTGCACCGCGCCGAGTCCTGCGGCGGCCACTTCCGCGAGGAGTCCCAGACCCCGGACGGCGAGGCCGCCCGCCGGGACGAGGAGTTCTCCTACGCCGCCGCCTGGGAGTTCTCCGGCACCGGCGAGGCCCCCGTCCTGCACAAGGAAGACCTGGTCTTCGAGTACGTCCACCCCACCCAGCGGAGCTACGCATGAAGCTCACCCTGCGCGTCTGGCGCCAGCGCGACGCCGACGCCGAAGGCGCCATGTCCACCTACGAGGTGGACGGGATCTCGCGGGACATGTCGTTCCTGGAGATGCTCGACACCCTCAACGAGGAACTCATCCTCCGAGGCGACGACCCGGTCGCCTTCGACCACGACTGCCGCGAGGGGATCTGCGGCGCCTGCTCGCTCGTCATCAACGGCGACGCGCACGGCCCCGAGCGCACCACCACCTGCCAGCTCCACATGCGGTCCTTCCAGGACGGCGACACCATCGACGTCGAGCCGTGGCGCGCCGCCGCCTTCCCGGTCGTGAAGGACCTGGTCGTCGACCGGTCCGCCTTCGACCGGATCATCCAGTCCGGCGGCTACATCACCGCGCCGACCGGGGCCGCGCCGGAGGCCCACGCGGCGCCGGTGGCCAAGCCGGACGCCGACTTCGCCTTCGAGCACGCCGAGTGCATCGGCTGCGGGGCGTGTGTCGCCGCCTGTCCGAACGGCGCGGCGATGCTGTTCACCTCAGCGAAGGTCAATCACCTCAATGTGCTGCCGCAGGGCGCGCCCGAGCGGGAGACGCGGGTGCTGGACATGGTCGGGCAGATGGACGCGGAGGGCTTCGGCGGGTGCACGCTGGCGGGCGAGTGCGCCACAGCATGCCCCAAGGGCATCCCGCTCGTCTCCATCACCAGCATGAACAGGGAGTGGCTGCGGGCCACCCGGAAGGCGGGCCGGCGCTGACCGCCCGACACAGGACGTTCGCCGACAACGCGCGGACGGGCGGGGCCGGAAGAGGTGCTCCTTCCGGCCCCGTCTCGCGTCCCGCCCCTGGCATTCAGCAAGTCCACATCCCCGCTCCCGGCGCCGGTCACGCCGAGGACAGCCGGCGTCGGAAGAACTGTGGCGGACCCGCCCCCTGACCAGGAGAGCACCCATGAGCGGCGTACTGACCGTCGATCGTCCCCCGCTGCCCGCGGCCCCCACCCGTTACACCGTCCGTCTCGCCCGTGACGAGGAGGAGGTACGTGCCGCGCAGCGCCTGCGGCACGAGGTCTTCGCCGGGGAGCTGGGCGCCCTGCTGTCCGGCCCGCGGCCGGGCCTCGACACTGACGCCTTCGACGCGTACTGCGACCACCTGCTGGTCCGCGAGGAGGCGACCGGACAAGTCGTGGGCACCTACCGGCTGCTGCCGCCGGAGCGCGCCGCCGTCGCCGGCCGGCTCTACTCGGAGAGCGAGTTCGACCTGAGCGCCCTCGACGCGATCCGGCCCGGACTGGTCGAGGTGGGCCGCTCCTGCGTCCACCCCGACCACCGCGACGGCACCGTCATAGGACTCATCTGGGCCGGGATCGCCCGCTACATGGTCGACCGGGGCCACGAGTGGCTGGCCGGCTGCTGCTCGCTCCCGCTCGCCGACGGCGGCACCCTCGCCGCCGGCGCCTGGGACCGGGTGCGGCAGCGGAACCTGTCCCCCGAGGAGTACCGGGTACGGCCGCTGCTGCCGTGGGTGCCGGACCCCGCCGCGCCGGCGGCCCCCGCCGCCCGCACCGGACTCCCGGCCCTGCTGCGCGGCTACCTCCGGCTCGGCGCCTGGGTCTGCGGCGAGCCCGCGCACGACCCCGACTTCGGCGTCGCCGACCTGTACGTGCTGCTGCCGATGAGCCGCATCGACCAGCGCTACCTGCGGCACTTCCTCTCCCTCGCCCCCTCCCGGTGAGCGTCTGGCTGCCCGTCGCGCCCTGCACCCCCGGGGCGTGCGTCCAGCGGGCGCGGACCGCGGCGGCCGTGCCCCGCGCCGTACTGCGGCTCACGGCGGTGGCGGCGCTGCTGCTGGCCGGGATCGCCCTGCTGCCGGTCGGCGGCCGGGTCCCGGCCGCCCTGGTGCGCCGGTGGTGCCGGTGGATCATGCGGGCGGCCGGCGTCCGGGTCCGCGTCACCGGGGCCGCCGCGCCCGCCGGCGGGCTGCTGCTCGTCGCCCCGCACGTCTCCTGGCTGGACATCCCGCTGCTCGCCGCCGTCCGCCCGGCGCGGATGGTGGCCAAGACGGAGGTCCGGCACTGGCCCGTGGCGGGAGCGCTCGCCGCGCGCGGGGGAGTGCTCTTCATCGAACGCGACCGGCTGCGCGCCCTGCCGGACACGGTCGCCCGGATGGCCCGGCTGCTCGCCGGCGGCGCCGCGGTCACCGCCTTCCCCGAGGGCAGCACCTGGTGCGGGCGGGCCCGGGGCACCTACCGCCGGGCCGTCTTCCAGGCCGCCCTCGACGCGGGCGTGCCGGTCCAGCCGGTCCGCATCCGCTACCTCACCGGGGAGCGGGCGCTCAGTACGACACCGGCCTTCGTCGGCGAGGACACGCTGCTCGCCTCCCTGTGGCGGGTGGCGTCCGCACGCGGCCTGGTGGCCGAGGCGCACGTCCTGCCCGTCATCGCACCGGGCACCCACGCCGACCGCCGCGCCCTCGCCCGGGCCGCCCAGGGGCCCGCCCGCACCACGGGCGGTGACCGCCGTGCCGGTCACCGGGAGACGGCGCACTGGAAAAGTACGTGCGTTTTGTGACGTATGTGCGGTTTTTGAACCACTGGAGCGGAGAACCGGGGAGGTGACACTTCCGAGAGGAGGGTGAGGCCAGATGATCACCCGAGAAGAGATCACGCGGCTCCTCGACCATCCCGTCTACGACGGCGAGGGCAACAAGATCGGGGAGGCCAAGCACGTCTTCTTCGACGACATGACCGGCCGCCCCGAGTGGGTGAGCGTCAAGACGGGCATGTTCGGCTCCAACGAGTCGTTCATCCCCATCCACGACGCCTCCCTGGTCAAGGACCACCTGGAGGTCCCCTACGCCAAGGACCAGGTCAAGGGCGCGCCCCACGTCGACATCGACTCGGGCGGGCACCTGTCGGCCGCCGAGGAGCACCGGCTGTACGACTACTACGGCGTCAACTGGGACAACGTGCTGTCCGACGACGACACCTCCGGCCGCCGCGGCGGCATGGCCGGGACCGGCACGGACACCGGTACGGGCACGGGCACGGGCATGGGCACCGGGACGGCCGCCGCGGCCGGCACCGCGGGCCTGGCCGGCACCGCGGGTCCGGCGGACACCGCCGGTGACCGGGGCGCCCCGGGCCGTACGGGCATGCGCGACGACAACGCGATGACCCGCTCCGAGGAGCAGATGCGCGTCGGCGTCGAGCGGCGGGAGAGCGGCCGGGCCCGGCTGCGCAAGTACGTGGTGACCGAGGAGGTCCAGCAGACCGTCCCGGTGCGCCACGAGGAGGTGGTCGTGGAGCGGGAGCCGATCACCGAGGCCAACCGCGGCGCCGCCCTGGACGGCCCGGAGATCACCGAGGCCGAGCACGAGGTCACGCTGCACGAGGAGCGGGCCGTGGTGGAGACCGAGACGGTCCCGGTGGAACGGGTCCGGCTGACCACCGAGGAACACGTCGAGGAGGAGACCGTCCGCGGCCAGGTGCGCAAGGAGCGCATCGAGACCGAGGCCACCGAGGTGGGCGAGGACGACACGCGGCGACCCGGCCGCGAGTGATCCCGCCCCGGCCCTCCGGCGGAAGTCCGGTGGCGTGGCACGCCGCTCAGCGGCGCGCCACGCCACCGACCGCTGCGGCCAGATACGGGGCGGTGGCGCTCCCCTCGGCCCGCGCCACCTCACGGGGTGTTCCGGCGGCCACGACCAGACCGCCCGCGGCACCGCCGCCCGGCCCCAGGTCGAGCACGTGGTCGGCGCCCGCGACCACCGACATGTCGTGCTCCACGACCACCACCGTGTGCCCGGCGTCCACCAGCCCGTGCAACTGCCCCACCAGCACCTCCACATCGGCCGGGTGCAGTCCGGTCGTCGGCTCGTCGAGGAGGTACAGGGTGTGCCCCCGGCGGCCCCGCTGCAACTCGCTCGCCAGCTTGATGCGCTGGGCCTCCCCGCCGGACAGCTCGGTGGCGGGCTGGCCGAGCCGCAGATAGCCGAGCCCCACGTCGAGCAGCGTCTCCAGGCTGCGTGCCACCGTCGGGACGTCCGCGAAGAACCGGGCCGCGGCCTCCACCGTCAGATCGAGCACCCCGGCGATGCTCAGCCCCCGGTACGTCACCTCCAGCGTGCCCGGGTTGTAGCGCGCCCCGGCGCAGTCCGGGCACGGCGCGTAGGTGCTCGGCAGGAACAGCAGCTCGACGCTGACGAACCCCTCGCCCTGGCAGGTCTCGCAGCGGCCCCCGGCGACGTTGAAGGAGAAACGGCCCACCCCGTACCCCCGCTTGCGGGCCGCGTCGGTCGCCGCGAACACCTTGCGCACCACGTCGAACAGGCCGGTGTAGGTGGCCAGGTTGGAGCGCGGGGTGCGGCCGATCGGCCGCTGGTCGACCGAGACCAGGCGGCCCACGCCCGGCAGCTCCTCGGTGATCTCCCCGACCAGGGTGGACTTCCCCGAGCCGGAGACGCCGGTGATCGCCGTGAAGGCGCCGAGCGGGAACTCGGCGGTGACACCGCGCAGGTTGTGCCGGGTGACCGGGCCGACCTTCAGCGTCCCCCGGGGCGTACGGGGCTCGCGGACCGGGGCGGGCGAGGAGGCGAACAGGTAGCGGGCCGTCGCCGATTCGCGCACCTGGGCCAGTTCCGGCACCGGGCCGCTGTACAGCACCCGTCCGCCGTGGTCCCCGGCGCGCGGGCCGACGTCCACGATCCAGTCGGCGCCGCGTACCACGTCGAGGTGGTGCTCCACCACGAACACCGAGTTGCCGGCCGCCTTCAGCCGCTTCAGGACCGTGAGCAGCGCCTCGGTGTCCGCCGGGTGCAGCCCCGCGGACGGTTCGTCGAGGACGTAGACGACACCGAACAGCCCCGAGCGCAACTGCGTGGCCAGCCGCAGCCGCTGCAGTTCGCCCGCCGAGAGGGTCGGCGTCGACCGGTCCAGGCTCAGATAGCCGAGGCCCAGCTCCACGACGGGTCCGATGCGGGAGAGCAGGTCGTCGGTGAGGACCCGGGCGGTCTCGCCGGCCCGCGGCAGCGCGGCGGCGAGTTCGGTCAGCGGCAGCGCGGCCAGTTCCGCGATGGTCCGGCCGCCGACGGTCACCGCCAGCGCCTCGGGCCGCAGCCGGCCGCCGCCGCACAGCGGACACGGCGCGCTGCTCAGGAAGGTCTCCGCCTTCGCCCGCAGCGCCGGGCTCCGGGAGCCCGCGAACGTCTTCAGCACGTAGCGCCGGGCACTCAGGTACGTGCCCTGGTACGGCCGCTGGATCCGGCCGGCCTCGCGCACCGGGTGCACGGTGACCACCGGCTGCTCGTCGGTGAACAGGATCCACTCCCGTTCCTCGGCGGGCAGCTCGCGCCAGGGCCGGTCGACGTCGTGTCCGAGGGCGTCCAGGACGTCCCGCAGGTTCTTGCCCTGCCAGGCGCCCGGCCAGGCGGCGACGGCACCCTCGCGGATCGACAGCCCCGGGTCGGGGACCAGCAGGTCCTCGGTGGTCCGGTGCACTCGCCCGAGCCCGTGGCACTCCGGGCACGCCCCGGCCGCCGTATTGGGGGAGAAGGCGTCCGAGTCCAGCCGTTCGGCGCCCGGCGGGTAGCTGCCGGCCCGGGAGAAGAGCATCCGCAGCGAGTTGGACAGGCTGGTCACCGTGGCGACCGAGGACCGGGAGGTCGGCGCCGAGCGGCGCTGCTGGAGCGAGACCGCCGGCGGCAGTCCGGTGATCTCCCCGACCTTCGGCGTGCCGACCTGGTGGATCAGCCGCCGGGCGTAGGGCGCGACCGACTCGAAGTAGCGCCGCTGCGCCTCGGCGTAGATGGTGCCGAACGCCAGCGAGGACTTCCCCGACCCGGACACCCCGGTGAACGCGGCCACCACGTCCCGGGGGACGTCGACGTCCACGCCCTTCAGATTGTGCTCGCGGGCGCCGCGGACACGGACGTACGGGTCGTGCGGGTGGTGCATGGCGGAACTCCGTACGAAGGCTGCTGCGGCCGGTGGGGACAAACTCCGCGATTCTATGCCGTCCTCACGCGCCGGGCCCGGTGAAGATCCGCGCGAGCCGCCGGTAGGAGTCGAGCAGGGCCGTACGGTCGTAGGTGCTGGTGGTGACGAGGACCTCGTCGGCCGCGGTCTCCTTCAGCAGGCTCTCCAGTTCGGCGCTGACCTGCTCCTCGGTGCCCGCGAGCTGCCCGGTGAGGCCCTGGTCGTAGAAGCCGCGTTCCTTCGCGGTCATGGTGCGGGCCGCCACCCGCTCGGCGGGCGGCAGCGGCGGGAAGGTGCCGTGGGTGCGGGAGTACGCCATCGACCACGCCTCGGGGACGAGCAGCCGCCGGGCGGCCGCCTCGCTCTGCGCCACGGCGACCGTCCCGGAGACGACGACGTACGGCTCGGACGCCCAGGGCGAGGGGCGGAAGGTGTCGCGGTAGCGGTCGACGCCGCGCCGCAGCCGGTCGCGGTCGCGCAGGTCGCCGATCACCATCGGCAGCCCCGCGCGGGCCGCGACGGCCGCCCCCTCGCCCATGGCCAGCACGAACGGCGGGACGGTGAGCCCCTCCGAGGGGCGGGCCCGCACGCCGGCCGGGGAGGTGCCCCGGAACCAGCCGAGCAGTTCGGCCAGTTGCTCCTCGAAGCGGCCGGCGTCCTCGACGGACCGGCCCAGCGCCTTGCGCACACCGTCGGTGAACCCCACCGACCGGCCGAGCCCCATGTCGATCCGCCCCGGGAAGAGCGACTCCAGCACCCCGAACTGCTCGGCCACGATCAACGGCCGGTGGTTGGGCAGCATCACCCCGCCGGTGCCGACCCGCACGGTCCGGGTCGCCCCGGCGACGGCGGCGGCCAGCACGGTCGGCGCGGAGCCCGCCACCCCCGGCACCCCGTGGTGCTCCGCCACCCAGAACCGGTGGTAGCCCAGCCGCTCGGCCTCCTGCGCCAGCCGCACGGTCTCGCGCAGCGCCTCGCCCGGCGGGCGCCCCTCACGGATGCGCGAGCGGTCGAGGACGGAGAAGCGGGTGCGGGAGATCAGCGAGGTCACACAGGGTTCAACGCCCGCCGGGCCGGCGCATTCCCGGCCTCCGAGCGCTTACGCTGGCCCGGTGACCGAGAGCAGCGAGCGCCCGCTGGCCGTGTTCGACCTGGACAACACCCTCGCGGGCACCGCGCACCGGCAGCGTTTCCTGGAGCGCAGGCCGCGCGACTGGGACGCCTTCTTCGCCGCGGCCCCCGCGGACCCGCCGCTCGCCGAGGGCGTCGCGCTGGTGCGGCGCAGCGCCGAGGAGTGCGAGGTGGTCTACCTCACCGGCCGCCCCGAGCGCTGCCGCCGCGACACCCTCGACTGGCTGGCCGCGCAGGGCCTGCCCGAGGGGCGGGTGCACATGCGGCGCGGCGGCGACCGCCGGCCCGCCCGGGTCACCAAGCTGGAGATCCTGCGCGGCCTCGCCCGCACCCGTGCGGTCCGCGTCCTGGTCGACGACGACGAACTGGTCTGCGCGGACGCCGAGCGGGCCGGTTTCACCGTCGTACGCGCCGACTGGGCGGCCCGTTCGGCGGACCTGACGGCGGCGCAGGAGGACGAGGGCCGGACCTGACCGAGACACCTGACCGAGACCGGACCGGCGGGCCGGGGCCGCCCGGCCCGCCGGGGTCCGGGGCGCCGGGCCGTCAGGCCGAGTCGTCCAGGCGGAAGCCGACCTTCAGGCCCACCTGCCAGTGCGCGACCTGTCCGTCCTCGATCTGGCCGCGCACCTGGGTCACCTCGAACCAGTCCAGGTTGCGCAGGGTCTGCGAGGCGCGGGAGATGCCGTTGCGGACGGCGTCGTCGACCCCGTCGGGCGAGGTGCCGACGATCTCCGTGACCCGGTAGGTGTGGTGCGTCATCGAGTACTCCTCTTCGCGGTGACGGTGACGGCGGTGTCGCGTGTGCCGCGCGTCACTCCACGGTGCCGCAATCCGGGACGGAACGCGAGACGGCGGACGGGAGGCGTACGGGCACCGGGTGCGGTGCTTCCCCTTGACCGATCCATTGGTACATACCAAAATCCAGCACACCCGCACGAGCCGCGCGCTCGTCCCCCACACCGGGCCTCCCTTCGCCGTGCGCCGGACACGTTCACGCACCGCACAGAACAGGACCCCTCGTGAGACGTCGTCGCCTTCTCTCGCTCGTCTGTGTGTCCGTCTCCCTGCTCAGCGGGTGCGGCCTGGTCTCCGGGGAGGACGGCGGCGGGCAGCGCACCGTGACGGTGTGGCTGATGAAGGACAGCGCCTCGCGGGACTTCCTGGGCCGGTTCACCGACGAGTTCGAGCGCACCCACCCCGGCCTCGACCTCGACGTCCGCATCCAGGAGTGGACCGGTATCGGCGAGAAGGTGCACACCGCGCTGAGGACCGGCGGCGACGACGCGCCCGACGTCATCGAGGTCGGCAACACCCAGGTCCCCGGCTACGCGGAGGACGGCCGGCTGCTCGACCTCACCCTGGAGTCGATGCGGGACTGGGGCATCCGCGACTGGCTCCCGGGCCTCGCCGAGCCCGGCCAGTGGATGTCCCAGCAGTACGGCATCCCCTGGTACGCCGCCAACCGCGTCGTCCTCTACCGCAAGGACCTCTTCGAACGGGCCGGCGTCACCGCGCCGCCGCGCACCCAGGAGGAGTGGCTCGACCTCACCGAGCGGCTCGATGCGGGCAGTGACCAGGGCATCTACCTTGCCGGGCAGGACTGGTACACCCTGGCCGGCCTCATCTGGGAGCAGGGCGGCGACCTCGCCCGGCAGCGCGGCGGCGCCTGGGAGGGCACCCTGGACAGCGAGGCCGCGCTGAACGGCATGGACTTCTACCGCCGGCTCCAGGCGCTCGGCGACGGCCCCGCGGACGCCGACGAGGAACACCCGCCGCAGGCCGGCGTCTTCGCCCGGGGGCAGGTCGCGCAGATCGTGGCGGTGCCGGGTCTGGCGGGGGCCATCGTCGAGGAGAACCCCGGTCTCAAGGGCAAGATCGGTTTCTTCCCGGTCCCGGGGCGCAGTGCCGACGCGCCCGGAGCCGTCTTCACCGGCGGCTCCGACCTGGTGGTGGCGAAGAACACCGGCGACCGGGACGCCGCCGTCGCCGTGGTCGAGGCGCTCACCGGCGCCAAGTGGAACACCGACCTGGCCCGCACCATGAACTACGTGCCGAACAAGAAGTCCCTCGCGAAGGCCGTCGCCGGTGAGGAGGGGGTGGCCGCCATGGCGGCCGGTGCCGCGCGGGGGCGGGCCACCCCGACCACACCCCGGTGGGGCGCGGTCGAGGCGGACAACCCGATCAAGGAGTACATGACGCGGGTGCTCGGCGGGGCCGACGCCGGGACCGAGGCCCGCCGCGCCTCCGCGCGCATCACCGCACTCCTCGACCTCGACTCCCGCTGAACGCCCCCGCCCGGGAGCGGGCTCAGCCCGGAGTGCTCAGCGACAGCGCGAAGCGGCCCCCGGCATCCGTCCACCAGCGGACCGGTTCCAGACCCGCCGCCGCCAGCTCGGCGCGCACCCGCTCGGCACGGAACTTCGCCGACACCTCGGTGCGGATCTCCTCACCGGCCGCGAACTCCACGACCAGATCGAGCGCCTGGACCTTCACCGTCTGCGCCGTGCGCGAGCGCAGCCGCATCTCGATCCACTCCCGCCCCGCGTCCCACACCGCGACGTGCTCGAAGGCCTCCGGATCGAAGTCGGCGCCCAGTTCGCGGTTGATCACCGCAAGGACGTTCTTGTCGAACGCCGCCGTCACTCCCGAGGCGTCGTCGTACGCCCTGACCAGTACCTCCTCGTCCTTGACCAGGTCGGTGCCGAGCAGCAGCGTGTCCCCGGGTTCCAGCATCGAGCGGACCGAGGCGAGGAAGGCCGCGCGTTCGTCCGGCAGCAGGTTGCCGACCGTGCCGCCGAGGAACGCCACCAGCCGGGGCCCCGGCGTCCCGGGCAGCTCCAGCGCCGCCGTGAAGTCGGCGATCAGCGCGTGCACCTGGAGGTCCGCCCGCTCGGCGGCGAGCGCCTCCCCGGCCCCGACCAGGGCGCTCTCGCTGACGTCGACCGGCACGTACGCGCGCAGCGAGGTCATCGCGTCGAGCAGGTGCCGGGTCTTCTCCGAGGAACCCGAGCCCAGTTCGACCAGGGTGCGGGCGCCGGCCGCCGCCGCGATCTCGCCGGCGCGCTCCGACAGGATCTCCCGCTCGGCGCGGGTCGGGTAGTACTCGGGCAGCCGGGTGATCTGCTCGAACAGCTCGCTGCCGCGCGCGTCGTAGAACCACTTCGGCGGCAGCGTCCGGGGGGTGGCCGTCAGGCCGGCCAGCACGTCCGCGCGCAGGGCGGCGTCCGTGGCGTCCTCGGGCAGGATGCGGGTGATACGGAACGGGCTCAACGGCGGAACTCCTCAGCGGTCGCGGACGCCAGGGCGTCGCTCGGTTCCCCGGCGGGCGGCGGCTCCTCCAGCGGAGTGAGCAGCACCTCGGTGCGGCTCGCCGCCAGCAGGGTGCGGTCGGGCACCTCCCGCCAGCGCGGATCGTCGTCGTAGGGCTCGGAGGCCACGACGGTGCCGCCGCCGGGCCGCGCCAGGTACCACAGGGTGTCGCCCCAGGCGGTGGCGGCGACCGCGGTGCCGTCGGTGAGCAGCAGGTTGAGCCGGGCGGCGGGGGCGGCCAGGGCGACCGCGCGGACGGTGTCGGCCAGCGCCCGGGACATCGGGTCGCCGGAGCGCAGCCGGTGCAGGACGAGCGCCCACACGAACGCCGAGTCGGTGCGGGCCTCCAGCGACAGCAGTTCTTCGGGCGGCAGGGAACGCGCCGGCGCGGCGAGGGACCCGGGCCAGGCGGGCACCGCCCCGTTGTGGCTGAACAGCCAGGGCCCCGCGGCGAACGGCGCCGCCGCGGCCTCCGCGTCCGCCCCGGAGAGGGTGGCGTCCCGCACCGCGCCGAGCAGCGCCGTGGAGCGCACCACCCGCGCCAGGTCGGCGAAGGAGCGGTCCGCCCAGATCGGCCCGGCCCGGCGGTACCGGGCCGGCCCCGGGTCGCCCTCGGCGTACCAGCCGACCCCGAACCCGTCGGCGTTGACCGTCCCGTGCCGCTGCCGCCTCGGCGCCCACGACTGCCGGTACAGCCCGTGCGCGGGCTCCACGAGGAGCGTGCCGAGCGCCAGCGCGGGCCCCACGTAGGCGAGGTGACGGCACATCAGGCGTCACCCGCCGCGGACCGGGCGGTGCGGAACCCGGCGAAGATCTGCCGCCGCACCGGATAGTCCCAGTTGCGGAAGGTGCCCCGGCAGGCCACCGCGTCCACGCCGAACGCACCGCCGCGCAGCACCTTGTGCTCGGCGCCGAAGAACACCGCCGAGTACTCCTGGTACGGATACGCCCGGAACCCCGGATAGGGCAGGAAGTCGCTCGACGTCCACTCCCAGACGTCACCGATCAACTGCCGTACGCCGAGCGGGGACTCGCCCGCCGGATAGCTGCCGGCGGGCGCCGGGCGCAGATGGCGCTGGCCGAGGTTGGCGTGCTCGGGGCCCGGGTCGGCGTCGCCCCACGGGTAGCGCCTGGAGCGGTCGCCGGCCGGGTCGTGCCGGGCGGCCTTCTCCCACTCGGCCTCCGTCGGCAGCCGCCGTCCGGCCCAGCGGGCGTAGGCGTCGGCCTCGTACCAGCAGACGTGCACCACCGGCTCGTCGGGCGGAACGGCTTCCGTCACACCGAACCGGCGCCGCAGCCACTGCTTCCCGTCCCGCTGCCAGAACAGCGGGGCGGTCAGCCCGGTGCGCCGTGCGTGGTCCCAGCCCTCGGCCGTCCACCAGCGGGGGTCGTCGTACCCGCCGTCCTCGATGAACGCCTGGTAGGCCGCGTTGGTCACCGGGGTGGTGTCGAGGTGGTACGGCGCCACCTCACGCCGGTGCGCGGGCCGTTCGTTGTCCAGCGCCCACGGCTCGGTGGAGGTGCCCATCGTGAACGGCCCGCCGGGAACCAGTACTTCGGCCGGTCCGGTGAACGGCGCCGCGGGCTCCGGGTCCGGGGCGGTGAGCGCCCGCGGGCCGCGCCGGAGCTGATGCGTGATCAGCATCGTCTCGTCGTGCTGCTGTTCGTGCTGCGCGATCATCCCGAAGGCGAAGGCCGCCTCGGTCAGCCGCGTCCCCTCGAACGCGACGCGCTCCAGTACGTCCAGGGCCCGGCCGCGCACGTCCGCCGCGTACCGGCGGGCCTCCTCGGGCGGCAGCAGGGGCAGGTTCGGGCGTTCGGCGCGCGGGTGCTCGAAGGCGTCGTAGATGCCGTCTATCTCGGGACGTATCGCCTCGTGCCCGGCGACCGCCCGCAGCAGCCACTGCTCTTCCTGGTTGCCTATGTGGGCGAGGTCCCAGACCAGCGGGGACATCAGCGGCGAGTGCTGGGCGGTCAGCTCGGGACCCTCCACGCAACTGGTCAGCAGCGTGGTGCGGGCGCGGGCGGTGAGCAACGTGGCCAGCGCCCGCTCGCGCAGGGCTTCGGTGTCGTGGCCGGGGCCGGTCATGTGCGGATGTCCTTCCCGTGCGGGCCGGGGCTCTCCCCGTCCGAGCGGAGCCGGGAGTGGGGGAGGCTCTCGCCGTCCACCCCGTCCAGCAGGTCGTCGGCGGGGCAGCGGCCCCGGGCGGGGTAGCGGTCCAGGAACCCCGCGACGGCGGCGATCACCTCGGGTTCCGCGCCCAGCCTCGGCAGCGCGTCCAGCGCCGCCTCGAAGCAGCCGACGGCGGCCTCGCGCAGTTCGGGGTCGGTCGTGCCGAGCCGGGCCGCGTCCCGCCACAGCGGGTTGTGCGGCGCGGGTGCCCCCTGGGCGCGCTCGGCCAGCGGCTTCACCGCCCGGTAGGCGGTCTCGGCGGCCTGGGCGTCGTCGAACAGCGCGGCCGTCAGGGCGAGCGGCACGATCCACCCGTCGTCCCCGGGCTGCGCGTCGATCATGCGCAGCTCCAGGTGCCCGCGCGGCCGCACCGGCGGGAACAGCGTGGTGAGGTGGTAGTCGAGGTCGTCCCGGGTCGGGGGCACCGGCGACCGGGTCCACTCCCGGAAGGTCAGCCCCTCGGGCACCTCCCACGGGCCGCTCTCCCGGCGCACGCACATCACCGGGGTGTCCAGCACGTGCCGGGCCCAGGCGGAGCGCGGGTCGGCGTCCAGCGGCGGGCCGCCCGCGCGGTCGGTGCCTATCCGCGCCCAGTGCGACTGCCGGGTGGAGCGCCACCCGGTGGGCCGGCCGCCGGCCAGCGGCGAGTTGGCGAAGACCGCGACCAGTACGGCACCGAGCTGATGGGCCAGCCACCAGCGCCGCACATGTCCGAGGGGACCGGGTTCCTCGTACCCGGCGTCCACGCAGACCTGCACCGACGCCGAGGTGCACATCATCGCGCGGCCGGCCGGGCCGGTGCGGTCCAGGCAGGACTCCATGGCGTCGTAGCGCGGTTCGCGCAGGTAGCGGCGCGGGGACTGCCAGGGATCGTGGCCGAGGCCGACGAGGGCGAGGCCGTCCTCGCGCAGGACCGCGCGGACGGCGTCGAGGTCGGCGGAGACGACGCGGACGACCTCGGTCAGGGAGGATGCGGGCGGGGAGCTGAGCTCCAGTTGCCCGCCGGGCTCGACGGTGAGCGCCGACCTCAGGGGTACGGTCCGCAGCGCGTCGTAGACCGCGTCGAGCCGTTCGGGTGTCACGGGGAGCCGCGGCTGCCGCAGCTCGTGGACGAGCCATTCCACTTCGACGCCGAGCAGGCGGGGCGGGCCGGTCTTGAAGGCGATGCCGCGGACCAGGGCCTCGACCTCGGCCGCTGACGCGGCGGTGCGTGGCTCACTACAGCCACTTACCGGTTGGGACATGTCTGGATCCTCCAGAGATTCCACCATGTCGCCGACCCGCGGACGGGTCGGCCGGGCAGGGACACTCGTCCCACCCAAGACCCTTGTGCCCCACCGCACAAGGGTGCATACCGGGATGTTCCCGGGGCGGCCCGCCGCGGACCCCGACCGTGTTCCGCGTGTTCTCCCGGCCGTTCGCGGCCCGGGAAACCCCGTTGCACCGCATGACCAGCATCGCCCACGATGCGTACCTGGGCACGACGGGGGAGGCCGCACGGCGTGCGCTCATGGCGTCCACGGGGGTGACGCCATGAGCGCGCACCGTCGGCGTCCGGTGGGGCTCAGCTCCAGCCGTAGCGCTCCCGCAGCCGGTGCCGTACGAGGTTGAAGCGCATCCGGTCCAGGGCGCACGCCTCCCGGCGCATCCCCGCCTCGTGCAGCCGCAGCACCCGGTCCACGGCCACCCAGGAGTCCCGTCCCGACCGGTCCCAGGGCCCGGTGCCGATCGGCACCCAGTCGCGGTCGGCGTCGTGCCGCCTGCTGGAGAGCCCGACCGCGAGCAGGGTGCCGGCCGCCTCGCGGGCGACGACCAGGACCGGGCGGTCCTTGCCCCGGCCGTCGTTCTCCTCGTAGGGCACCCAGGTCCAGACGATCTCACCGGGGTCGGGGTCGCCGTCGTGCGCGGGGGAGTACTCGGTGCGGACCCGGCCCACGGCCGCGGCGTCCGCCTCGGTGGTGGCGAACGGGCCGCCGCGGCCGGGGGTGTTCTCGTCGGTGTACGTGGTCACGGGCGTACCGTACGGGATCTCCCCGGGCGCTCCGGCGCCCGTCCCGCCCCACGACACGAGGACGATCCCCGTCATGACCGACCAGCTCACCGTGAGCGTCCTGGGCACCGGCATCATGGGTGCCGCGATGGCCCGCAACCTCGCCCGCGCCGGGCACACCGTGCGGGCCTGGAACCGCAGCCGCGCCAAGGCCGAACCGCTCGCCGCCGAGGGCGTGACGATCGCCGACACGCCCGTGGAGGCGGTGCGCGACGCCGATGTCGTCCTGACCATGCTCCACGACGGCCCGGCCGCCCTGGACGTCATCCGCCGGGCCGCCCCCGGCCTGCGCTCCGGCGCCGTCTGGGCGCAGTCGACCACCGCGGGCGTCGACGCCCTCGGCGAGCTGGCCGACGTCGCCCGCGAGCACGGCCTCGTCTTCTTCGACGCGCCGGTCCTCGGCACCCGCCAGCCCGCCGAGGCGGGCCGGCTGCTGGTCCTGGCGGCCGGTCCGGCCGACGCCCGGGACCGGGTGGCCCCCGTCTTCGACGCGGTGGGCAGCCGCACCGTGTGGACCGGCGAGGACGGCGGAGCCGGCAGCGCCACCCGGCTGAAACTGGTGGCCAACAGTTGGGTCATCGCCGCCACCAACGCCGTGGGCGAGGTCCTCGCCCTCGCCGAAGGGCTGGGGGTGGACCCGGACCGCTTCTTCGACGCCATCGCCGGCGGCCCGCTCGACATGGGGTACCTGCGCGCCAAGGCCGCGCTCATCCGCGACGGCGGCCTGACCCCGGCGCAGTTCGCGGTCTCCACCGCCGCCAAGGACGCCCGGCTGATCGTGGAGGCCGGGGAGCGGGCCGGCGTCCGCCTGGACCTCGCCGCCGCGGGCGCGGCCCGCCTGGAACGCGCCGCCGCGCAGGGCCACGGCGACGAGGACATGGCCGCGGCCTACTTCGCCAGTTTCGCCGACCCGAAGTAGCCTCGGTCACACGGAACGATCAAGGAGTGACGCATGTCCAAGCCACCGCTGCCGCCCGAGGCCGTCGACCTGCTGCGCCGCCCGAACCCCTGCGTCATGGCGACGCTCCGCTCGGACGGCACCCCCGTCTCCACCCCCACCTGGTACCTGTGGGAGGACGACGGCAGGGTCCTGATCAGCCTGGACGAGGGCCGGGTCCGGCTGAAGCACCTGAGCCGCGACCCCCGGGTCACCCTCACCGTCCTCGACTCCGACGACTGGTACACCCACGTGACGCTCATCGGCCGGGTGGTCGAGACCCGGCCGGACGAGGGGCTCACCGACATCGACCGCCTCTCCACGCACTACACCGGCAGCGCCTATCCCGACCAGGTTCGCCCCCGGGTCAGCGCCTTGATCGAGGTCGAGCGCTGGCACGGCTGGGGCGCCCTGAAGGACAGCGACCAGGCGTCCACCTGACCTGTCACGCGGGCACCTGGCCATCCGGTCACCCGGTCGGACCTGGTCGGACCCTGGCCATCCGGTCACCTGGTCGGCCCTCGCGTCCGGTCACGGTCGCGCGAGGGCCGGCCGGGCCGAAAACTCCGGTCGACAGCGCGGGACGGGCCGTCTAGCATCCTCGGCGCGGCATCGCGTGCCGGTCATCGGCCGGGTGAGGCATGGAGGCGCCGCGGAGATGCCCGTGGAGGCATTCACCCGTGTCAGTACGGTTCAACCACACCATCGTCCTCTCCCGTGACCGGGAGGCGTCCGCCCGTTTCCTCGCCGGCGTCCTCGGGCTGGAGGCCGGGGAACCGGCCGGGAAGTTCCTGCCCGTCGCCACCGCCAACGGCGTCACGCTGGACTTCGCCACCGTCGACCACGACATCCCCCCGCAGCACTACGCGTTCCTCGTCTCCGAGGAGGAGTTCGACGCGGTCCTCGCCCGTCTCGTCGCGGACCGCGTCCCGATCCAGGCCGACCCGCCGGGCCGGCACCCGCGCCGGATCAACCGCGACGACGGCGGGCGGGGCGTGTACTTCCTCGACCCGTCAGGTCACGCCATCGAGGCGTTCACCCGCCCCTACGGCACCGACCCGTCCTCCCCGCTGAACGGCGTCACGGAGGAGGTGCCGGGGGCGGTATAGCCGTCCCCGGTCCGCGTGGCCCGGCCGGGGACCGGGACCTGGAGACGTTGGTACGGCCGGATGGCCGTACCCGACGCCGACGTCTCCAGGACCCGCGCCCCGCCGGGCCCGGTGGCGGCGAAGCAGCCCGGGAAGGCGACAGATGACCGACCACCCGCACGACCCGGTCTCCGGCCGGGACGCCGACCCGGTCTCCGGCCGGGACCCCGACCCGGTCTCCGGCCGGGACTCGCAGGCCGGCGCCCCCGCCCCGGGCGCCTTCGAGGCGGCGCGTTCCGCGGAGATCGTCGGCGCCGCACTCGCCGGTACCGCCGACCCCCGGCTCCGGGAGGTCCTCACCTCCCTGGTGCGGCACGCCCACGCCTTCGTCAAGGACGTCGCTCTCACCACCGACGAGTGGGCGGCCGGTATCGACTTCCTGACCAGGACCGGGCAGAAGTGCGACGCCACCCGGCAGGAGTTCGTCCTGCTCTCCGACGTGCTGGGCGTCTCCATGCTGGTCGACACGCTCGCCAACCCGGCGGACAGGACGTACACCGAGTCGACCGTGGAGGGCCCGTTCCCTGGACTCCGACGCCGTCTTCGGCGTCAAGGAGAGCCTCGTGCGGCCCTTCGTCCTGGTGGACGACCCGGCCCTGGCCGCCCGGTAAGGCCTGCCCCGCCCCTTCCGCCACGTCGACTTCCCCGTCACCGTCCGGCGAGGTGACTGAGATGACGACCAACTCCGGCATCACCGTGCACCAGACCCACCCGTCCCGCGTCCTGGCCGGCCCGGGAGCCAGACACCGTGTTCCGGGGGAGGTGGCACGGCTCGGCGCGGGCCGGGTGCTGCTGGTCTCCACCCGGTCGGCGAAGGACGCGGCGGACGACCTCGCCGTCCGGCTCGGCGACCGGCTGGCGGGCCGGTTCGGCCGGGCCGCCGCGCACACCCCGGTGACCGTGACCGCCGAGGCGATGGAGGTCGTACGGGAGAGCGGGGCGGACGCCGTGGTGGCGATCGGCGGCGGCTCGGCCGTCGGCCTCGCCAAGGCGGTCTCGGCCCGCACCGGGGTGCCGCAGCTCGTCGTCCCCACCACCTACGCCGGATCGGAGGTGACACCGGTCCTCGGCGAGACCGAGAACGGCGTCAAGTCCACCCGCCGTGACCAGGCACTGGTGCCCGGCACGGTGGTGTACGACCCCGAGCTGACCCTGACCATGCCGGCCGGGCTGACCCGGACCAGCGCACTCAACGCGCTGGCGCACGCCGTCGAGGCCCTGTGGGCGCCGGACGCCACCGCCGTCAGCGACGCCTTCGCCACGGAGGCGTGCACCGGCATCCTCGACGCGCTGCCCGCCGTACTCGCCCGGCCGGACGGCCTCGCGGACCGCGCCCGGCTCCAGCAGGCGGCGTGGCTGGCGGGCCTGTGCCTCGGGCAGACCAGGATGGGGCTGCACCACCAGTTGGCGCACGCCCTCGGCGGCACCTTCGACCTGCCCCACGCCGCGCTGCACGCCCTGCTCCTGCCGCACGTCCTGGCGTACAACCTGCCGTTCGCCCCGAAGGCGGACGCCCGGCTGCGCCGGATCACCGGTGACGATCCCGCCGCGGTGGTCGGCCGGATCGCCCGCGCCCACGACGGCCCGACCACGCTCGGCGCGCTCGGCGTGACGTGGGAGAGCCTGCGGGCCGTGGCCGAGCGGGTCGCCGCCCAGCCGTATCCCAATCCCCGCCCGCCGGAGGCCGACGCGCTCACCCGGCTGCTGCAGGCCGCCTGGTGAGGCCCGGCCGCGTGCCCCGCCCGGGAGCCGACGCCCGGGAGCCGGCGGGCCGGGAGCCGACGGGCCTGCCGTCGGTCAGACGACCGCGTCCGCGCGCAGTGCCGCGATCTCGGCGGGGGAGCGGCCCAGTTCCGTGAGGATCGCGTCGGTGTGCTCGCCCACGGCCGGTACCGGGTCCATGCGCGGCGGTACGCCCGCCAGGTCGGCCGGCGGCAGCAGCGCCCGTACCGCCGCCCCGCCCGGCACGGTCACCTCCCGCCACCGGTCGCGGCCGGCCAGCACCGGGTGGTCCAGGAAGGCGGCGACGTCGTTGACCCCGGCGCAGGCGATGCCGATCTCGTCGAGGAGGTCCAGGATCTCCCCGCTGGCGGAGCGGGCACACCGGGCGGCGACCACCGCGTCCAGTTCCGCGCGGTGCGCGACGCGGTCCGGGCCGGTGGCGAACCGCGCGTCGCCGGTCAGCTCCGGCCGCCCGAGGAACCGGTCGCAGAGCACCGCCCACTCCCTCTCGTTCTGGACGGAGAGGAGCACCTCCGTGCCGTCGGCCGCCCGGTAGGCGCCGTAGGGGGCGATGGTGGCGTGCCGGGTGCCCAGGCGCGGGGGCTGGGCACCGCCGTGCTCGGTGTAGTGGGCGGGCTGGCCCATCCACTCCGCCAGCGCCTCGAACAGGGAGACCTCCACGGGGTGGGCGCTGCCGGTGACGGCACGGGTGTAGAGGGCGGTGAGGATGCCGCTGTAGGCGTACATCCCGGCGGCGATGTCGGCGACGGAGATGCCGACGCGGGCGGTCTCCCCGGCGGTCCCGGTGAGCGAGACCAGGCCCGTCTGGCACTGCACCAGCAGGTCGTACGCCTTGCGGTCGGCCCACGGGCCGGTCGTGCCGTAACCGGAGACCGTGCAGGTGATCAGCCGGGGGCGGCGGGCGGTGAGGACGTCCGGTCCGAGCCCGAGGCGGACCGCGGCGCCCGGCGCGAGGTTCTGCACGAACACGTCGGCGCCGTCCAGCAGCCGGTGCAGTACCTCGCGGCCGCGCGGGTCCTTGAGGTCGAGGGTGAGCGACTCCTTCGACCGGTTCAGCCAGACGAAGTAGCTGGAGTGTCCGTGGACGGTCGTGTCGTAGCGGCGCGCGAAGTCGCCGTCGCCGGGACGCTCGACCTTGATCACCCGGGCGCCCAGGTCGGCGAGTTGCCGGGTGGCGTAGGGCGCGGCGACCGCCTGCTCCAGGCTGACCACCGTGACTCCGGACAGAGGAAGCCGCCGCACGCCGTGTCTCCTGCCGCCGGTCCGGGTGTCCGGCGCAGATTACGCCCCGGGCGGCTCCGGTGTCATCGGTGTCATCGGGCCAGCAGCCTGCGCAGCCAGTCCAGGCGGGCCGCGCGGGCGGCGCGCGAGACGGCGGCCTCTGGCGCGAGGGCGTCGAAGCCGTGGAAGCCGCCCGGCCACACGTGCAGTTCGGCCACGCCGCCGGCCCGCCAGATCCGGGAGGCGTAGGCGACGACCTCGTCGCGGAAGGTCTCCGCGGAGCCGACGTCGAGGAAGGCCGGGGGCAGCCCGGCGAGATCCCCGGCCCGGGCGGGAGCCGCGTACGGGGAGACGTCCGGGCCGCCGCGCCGGTCGCCGAGCAGCGCGGTCCAGGCGGTGTCGTTGGCCGAGCGGTCCCAGGTGCCGAGGCCCGCCATCTGGTGCGCGGAAGGGGAGTCGTTGCGGTCGTCGAGCATCGGGTACATCAGCACCTGGCCGAGGGGGCGCGGCCCGCCCCGGTCCCGGGTGAGCAGGGCCAGCCCGGCGCACAGCCCGCCGCCCGCGCTCGCGCCGACCAGCACGATCCGGTCCGGGTCGGCGTCGAACTCCGCGGCGTGCGCGGCGGTCCACCGCAGACCGGCGTACACGTCCTCGGCCGGCGCGGGGTGCGGATGCTCCGGCGCCAGCCGGTACTCCACGGAGACCACCACCGCGTCCAGCTCCCGCGCCCATTCCAGCGGGGCGTCCACGCCGGCCCGGTTGGTGCCGAGGACCATGCCGCCGCCGTGCACGTGGTAGAGGACGGGGCGCGGACCCGTGGCCGGCGGCGCGGTCGGGCGGCAGACGAGCAGGGAGACCTCGGGCGCGCCCGGCGGACCGGGTACCCGCCGGTCCACCGCCTCGTACCGCGCGAACTCCGCGTCGTCCGTGGGGTCCAGTTCACCGAACGGTGCCATGGCCCGGCGCGCCGGGACGATGTCCCCCGGGGCCAGACCGGGGCCCATGCCGTCCGGCACCTGCTCCAGGGCGGCGGCGAGTTCCGGGTCGAACGGCGGCGGGTGCTGACTCATGGCTCTCCTCCACGGGACCGCGGCGACCGGTGCGGTACCCGTCATGATCGTCCCAGGCCGACACCGGCCCGCGCCCGGCAACGGCCGCCGCGGTGGGCGGCGTCACAGGGGTCCGCGTCAGCGTACGGGTGGGGGGTCGAGCGGGCGGCGGCGGTGCGGCGGGCTCGCGGGGAGGCCGGGGGCCGAGGGTCGAGGGCCGGGGGCCGGGGGCGGGCAGGCACGATCTGCTGCCGCTGCCGCCGCGGGCATGCCACGGGGCCGGAGCCTCGCGGGCTCCGGCCCCGGTGCGGTCCCGGTGCGGGGATCAGGCGGTGGCGACCTCGCCCGCGTGCGTGTGCAGGCGCGCGACGACCTCGGTGAGCTGGGCGGCGACCTCGGTGTCGTCCACCGGGTGCAGCTCGGCGAAGCGGGTCACCGAGCCGGGGATGGACAGCTTCAGCTCCTCGATCACCTTGCCGCCGGCGATGCCCACGGCCTTGCGGGTGTCGTCCTGGGCCCATACGCCGCCGTACTGGCCGAAGGCGGTGCCGATCACGGCGACGGGCTTGCCGCCGAAGGCGCCGGCGCCGAACGGGCGGGACAGCCAGTCGATGGCGTTCTTCAGGACGCCCGGCATGGTGCCGTTGTACTCCGGCGACAGGATCAGGAAGGCGTCGGCGGCCTGCGCGGCCTCGCGCAGCCGGGCGGCGGCGGCCGGCACGGCGCCCTCGACGTCGATGTCCTCGTTGTAGAACGGAACCTCGGCCAGGCCCTCGAAGATCTCGACCTCGGCGCCCTCGGGGGCGAGCTTGCCGGCGGCCTCGGCGAGCTGACGGTTGTGCGAACCGGCGCGGAGGCTGCCGACAAGAGCGAGGATGCGAACAGACATGACGGACTCCAGGAGACGCTTGGGCGCTGCTTGACAGTGCGGATCAGCACTGCTCGTTTACGTGGGTGAAACAAACCGGACCGAGGTCCGTTTAAAGTTGTAGCACCTTAAACGGACCACGGTCCAGTTTTCCGCCCATGCTTTACGCTGGCTTCATGTCCGCCGCCCTCCCGTCCTTCCCGACGCCACCGGAGCCCGCCCCGTCGCCCGAGCTGATCCAGTTGGGCACCGGGGACGCGGAGGACGAGCCGTGCCTGCGGGCCGACGCCGCGCGCAACCGCGCCCGGCTGCTGGAGGCCGCCGCGCGGCTGGTCGCCGAGCACGGCGCGGCCGGCGTCACCATGGAGGCGGTGGCCGCGGCGGCCCACGTGGGCAAGGGGACGGTGTTCCGCCGGTTCGGCGACCGCGTCGGCCTGCTGACCGCCCTGCTCGACCACTCGGAGAAGAAGTTCCAGGCGGCCCTGCTCGGCGGCCCGCCGCCGCTGGGGCCCGGGGCTCCGCCCGTGGACCGGCTGCGCGCCTTCGGCTGCGCCCTGCTGCGCCGCGCGGACGAGGAACTGGAACTGCAACTGGCCGCCGAGCCCGCCGGTGAGCGCCGCTACACGGTCGCGCCGCGCCGCTTCCAGCGCGGCCACGTCGCCATGCTGCTGCGCCAGGCCGTCCCCGACGCCGACGGCGAACTGCTCTCCCACACGCTGATGTCCTCCCTCGACGTCGCCCTGCTCCACCACCTGACCAGGCAGAACGGCATGCCGCTGGCTCGCCTGGAGGCGGCCTGGACCGACCTGGTCACCCGAGTGACCCGCCCCAGGGAGGACCACCTCAGTCGATGACCGCGGTGGCTTCGATCTCGACCAGGATGTCGGGTTCCGCCAGTGCGGCGACGCCCACGCCGGTGAGCGGCGGGGCCGGGGTGACCCCCAGCTTCGCGGCCGCCCGGCCGAGCCCCTCCATGAACACGGCCATCTTGTCGGGGGTCCAGTCGACGAGGTGGACGGTCAGCTTCGCCACGTCGTCGAAGGAGGCACCGGCCTCCGCCAGGGCCGTACCGAGGTTGAGGTAGCACTGCTCCACCTGGGCGGCGAGGTCGCCCTTGCCGACCGTGTTCCCGTCGCGGTCGTAGGCGACCTGACCGGCGACGAAGACCAGCTTCGAGCCGGTCGCGACCGACACCTGCCGGTAGAGGCCGACCTTCACCAGACCTTCGGGGTTCACCAGGTTGACGGTCATGCTGACTCCTTGTCCGGAGAACTCGTGGGCTCGATGTGGCCGAACCGGAGTACTCGTGGTCTCTTGTGGTTACTGGGAAACCGTAGGAGAGTCTGCGCTGACAGGGAAGAACGCACTTTTCAGTGACTGGGGAACCTCATGGTGACCAAGCAGCTCAACGCCTCGACCGACGAAGCGGATCTGACCCGCGCGGACTCCCTGGCCCGGGAGATCTTCTCGGACGTCGCCAACAAGTGGGCGTTCCTGATCATCGAGTCGCTGGGTGCGGGCACCCTGCGCTTCAGCGAACTGCGGGACAAGGTGGAGGGCATCAGCCACAAGATGCTCACCCAGAACCTGCGCATGCTGGAACGCAACGGCCTGGTCGACCGGAAGGTGCACCCCACCGTGCCGCCGCGGGTCGAGTACACCCTCACCGAGCCGGGCCAGGCCCTCCGGGCGACCGTCGACGGAATGTGCGACTGGACCCACCGCTTCTTCGGCCACATCGAGGCGTCCCGGCACCGCTTCGACGGCTGACGGGCGAAGCGCCCCGCACGCCTGCGAAGTGCCCTCGCCCGCACCGGAGTTGGTCCGATCCGGACGATGTTCCCCCGCCTGCGGGCCGTCTCCCGCGCTCTGCCAAGATGCCGTACGTCATGGTGCAATTACCGGAAACACCCACGCAGCACTCGGTGCCGACGAGCACCGACGTCGCCCGCCTGGCCGGCGTCTCCCGGGCGACCGTCTCGTACGTCCTGAACGACGCCGGCACCGTCCGGATCAGCGAACCCACCCGCCGCCGGGTCCGCGCCGCGGCCGAGGAACTCGGCTACGTCCCGCACGCCGCGGCCCGCAGCCTGCGCGCCGGACACAGCCGTACGGTCCTGATGCCCGCCCCGTCCTTCCCCGCCGGCCCGCTCTACAGCAGGTTCATCGACGACCTCCAGCGCGCCCTCGGCCGCCTCGACTACACCGTCGTGCAGCACGGCACCGCGGGCCCCTACGGCGAACGCGCCGCCCGTGCCTGGGCGGAGCTGCGCCCGGTGGCCGTCCTGGTCCCCGGACCGGGCCTCGGTCCCCAGGGCGTGCGGATACTCAAACGCTCCGGCGTGCGCGCCGTCGTGACCTTCGGCCCCGAGGTGGTCGAGGGCGCGCACGCCCTGCTCATGGACCACGCGTGCGTCGGCCACTGCGCCGCCCGGCACCTCTACGACCGCGGCCGCCGCGCCATCGGCGTCGTGCTCCCCGAGGACCCCGCCCTTGAGGTGTTCTCCCTGCCCCGCCTCGACGGCGTCCGCCGGGCCCTGCACGGCACCGACGCCACCGTCACCGAACTGCCGCTCGCCCACGACGAAGGGGCCGCCGCCCGGCTCGCCGCCCGCTGGGACCTGCTCGGACTCGACGCCGTGTTCGCCTACAACGACGAGTACGCCATGCTGCTCTCCCGGGCCCTCAAGGACACCGGCGTCGGCATCCCCCGGCACACCGCCGTGATCGGCGCCGACGACCTCATGCTCGGCCGGCTGCTCAGACCGCGGCTGAGCACCGTCCACATCGAACTGCCCGCCGGCCGCGACCTCGCCACCCTGGTCGACCGCGCCGTACGCGATCCCCGCGCCGCCCCCGAGCGGCGCACCGTGCTGGGCGCGCGGGTGGTGCCCCGGGAATCGACCTGAGCCCGGCCCCGACCCCTGGTCAGGACCGGGCTCGCCGGCCTCCGAGCACCCCCGGGCGCCCCCGTACGCCCCTGCTGCCCGTACGCACCTACTGGCCGTTCGGCCCGGTCTCGCCCTGCTGCGCCTGCTTCGCCTGCTGCTCGGCGACCGACTTGCGGACCTCGTCCATGTCCAGCTTCCGGGCCTGCCCGATGACGTCCGTCAGCGCGGCCTCCGGCAGCGCGCCCGGCTGGGCGAAGACGGCCACCTGGTCCCGGACGATCATCAGCGTCGGGATCGACTGGATGCCGAAGGCCGCCGCCAGCTCCGGCTGCGCCTCCGTGTCGATCTTGCCGAACACCAGGTCCGGGTTGGCCACGGCCGCCTTCTCGTAGACCGGCGCGAACTGACGGCACGGCCCGCACCAGGCCGCCCAGAAGTCGATCAGGACGAACTCGTTGTCCGTGACCGTCTGGTCGAAGTTCTCCTTGGTCAGCTCCACGGTGCTGCTCATGGCGTGATCCCTCTTCCTGGTTCGGGGGTGAAAGCCGTCCGGCACAACGCGGTCGGCCATGCGGGTATTCCGAGGGCGCACTCGGACGGTTTCGCCTGTTCCGCGCGCGTACCCGTGTGGCGAGGGCGGCACGCCACCCATCAGACTGACCCCATGACGGAAACGGAACCCCTCGTGTACGACGTCGTGGTGATCGGCGCGGGCCCGGTCGGCGAGAACGTCGCCGACCGGACCCGGGCGGCCGGGCTGACCACCGCGATCGTGGAGAGCGAACTGGTCGGCGGTGAGTGCTCCTACTGGGCGTGCATGCCGAGCAAGGCCCTGCTGCGCCCGGTCATCGCCCAGGCGGACGCCCGCCACACCCCCGGCCTGAGCCACGCGGTGAGCGGCCCCCTCGACGCCGCCGCGGTCCTGACCAACCGCGACGGGTTCACCTCCCACTGGAAGGACGACGGCCAGGTCGGATGGGTCGAGGGCATCGGCGCCGACCTGTACCGCGGCCAGGGACGGCTCGCCGGGCCCCGCACCGTGGAGGTGACCGGGGCCGGCGGCGAGCGGCGGGTGCTGACCGCCCGGCACGCGGTCGCCGTCTGTACCGGCACCCGCGCCGCCCTGCCCGGGCTGCCGGGCCTCGACGCCGTCCGCCCCTGGACCAGCCGGGAGGCCACCAGCGCCCAGAGCGTGCCGGGCCGGCTCGTCGTGGTCGGCGGCGGCGTCGTCGCCGTGGAGATGGCCACGGCCTGGCAGGCCCTCGGCTCCCGGGTCACCGTGCTCGTCCGCGGCGCGGGCCTGCTGGAGCGCATGGAGCCGTTCGCCGGTGAACTGGTCGCCGAGGCGCTCGCCGGGGCCGGCGCCGACCTGCGCACCGGTACCTCGGTGAAGTCCGTCAGCCGGGAGAACGGCACCGTCGTGGCCGTCACCGACAGCGGCGACCGGATCGAGGCCGACGAGATCCTCTTCGCCACCGGCCGTGCCCCGCGCACCGAGGACATCGGCCTGGACACCGTGGGCCTGAAGCCGGGCTCCTGGCTGGAGGTCGACGACAGCCTGCGCGTCACCGGCCACGAATGGCTGTACGCCGTCGGCGACGTCAATCACCGTGCCCTCCTCACCCATCAGGGTAAATATCAGGCCCGGATCGCGGGCGCCGCCATCGCGGCCCGCGCCGCCAACACCCCGGGCCTGGAGTCCGGCCCGTGGGGCGCGCACGCCGCGACCGCCGACCACTGCGCCGTGCCCCAGGTCGTCTTCACCGACCCGGAGGCGGCCTCCGTGGGCCTGACCCTGGCCGAGGCCGAACAGGCCGGCCACCGGGTCCGCGCGGTCGACGTCGACCTCGCCTCGGTCGCCGGCGCCTCCCTTTACCGCGAGGGCTACCAGGGCCGGGCCCGCATGATCGTCGACCTGGAGGACGAGATCGTGCGCGGCGTGACCTTCGTCGGCCCCGGCGTCGGCGAACTGGTCCACTCGGCGACCGTCGTCGTCGCGGGCCAGGTCCCCGTCAGCCGCCTGTGGCACGCGGTGCCGCCCTACCCGACGATCAGCGAGGTGTGGCTGCGACTGCTGGAGTCCTACCGCGACAGCTAGGGGCGACCGGGAGGGACCGGGGCGGCCGGGAGCGGCAGGAGGAGGGCGGCGCGCCCGCCGCCTCCGCCTTCGCCGCCTCCTCCGCCGCCTTCGGCGCGGCCGGGCCGCGTCAGGGCAGGTCGAAGCCGAGTTCCGCCGCCGCCCGGGCGGGTGTGGGCTGCGTCCAGCGCTCCGCCATCGCCTGGTTCGACGCCAGCGACCGCGGCTCGGCCCGGTCGAGGTAGAGCGTCCCGTCGAGATGGTCCGTCTCGTGCTGCACGATCCGCGCGGGCCAGCCGGTGAACACCTCGTCCAGCGGGCGGCCGTGCTCGTCCGCGCCCGTCAGCCGCACCGCCGCGGGCCGGGCCACGACCGCCTGCCAGCCCGGCACGCTCAGACAGCCCTCGAAGAACGCCGCGCGCTCGCCGCCGGCCGGCTCGTACACCGGGTTGACCAGCACCCGGAACGGCAGCGGCACCCGCCCCCGCGCCGTGGCGACCTCCTCCGGGACCGGCGCCGGGTCCTCGACCACCGCGATCCGCAGCGCCACCCCCACCTGCACGGCCGCCAGACCCACGCCGGGTGCCGCGCGCATGGTGCGGCGCAGCGCCTCGGTGAACCGGGCCAGCAGCGCGGGCTCCAGTTGTCCGTCGAACGGCTCGGCCGGACGCCGCAGCACCGGATCGCCGGCCGCGACGATCGGCAACGGACCGCCGTCGGCCAGAAGTTCCTCGACCCGTGCGGCCAGTGGCGTACGAGCACCCGCGATTCCCATCGCGCCAGGATGCCACGGCCACCCCGCGCCCGCCGCCCGCCTCGGCTCCCGCGACGCGAAGTGCCCGGCCCCCGCCCACGGGGACCGGGCACCACCTCGGCCGTCGTCGTCCGCTTTAGCGCTCAGACCTCCGCGAAGTCGCCCGCGAAGGCCGAGGCGATCCGCAGGTGGGTGTCCGCCTCCTCCTGCCGCCCCTGCCGCTCCAGCGTGCGGCCGAGCATCAGCCGGGCGTAGTGCTCCACCGGGTCCCGCTCCACGATGACACGCAACTCGCTCTCGGCGCGCCGCAGTTGGGCCGAGTGGTAGTAGGCACGGGCCAGCAGCAGCCGCGGTCCGGTCTGCTCCGGCACCTCCTCGACCAGGGCGCCCAGCACCCGGGCCGCCGCCGCGTAGTCCTTGGCGTCGAAGAACATCCTCGCGCGCTCCCAGCGCTCGGCGGGTGCCCCTTGGTCGTAGTACGTCGTGTTCACGCTGACCTCCTTCGGCCTGCTCAACCACCGGACCCCGGAGAACATTCCGCCGGCCGTGACCCCCGCCCGCGGGCGGCGCCCGGTGGTGTACCGCGGCTGTAACGGGCCCCGGTCCGCTCTCGCGCGGCGGGCGTGCGGCCTGGCAGAGTGGACGAGTACGGTGCGGTGCGGCGACGGTGGGGGAGGTGGGCTGACATGACGGCGACGATCTCCGTCAAGGTCGAGGGACCGGTCGGGCTGGACGAGCCGGCGGAACTCCTGGCCGAGCTGGAGCGGCGGACGGGACTGGTCTGGCGGCTGGAGACGGCCGGACAGCGGGGCACCCTCGACGGCAGCCTCGCCGTCACGCTCCTGGAGGCCGTGCTCGGCGGCGCGGTCGGCGCCGCGGCGCAGGCCGCCGCCCAGCGGGCGATCGACACCTGGCGGGGCCGGCGACTCGACCCGCCCCCGGTCACCGTCGTCATCGTCCAGGCACCACCGGCTCCGCAGACAGCACAGACAGCACAGACAGCACCGGCACCGCAGACAGCACCGGCACCGCAGAGCACGCCGGACCCGGACCCGGAGCGGCCGCCGGACCCCGAGCCGCCCCGGCACTCCGACTCTCCCGCCACCCCCGAGGGGAGCTGACCGGCATGGCCTCCAGGGCGTTGGTGATCGGCGTCGGATCGTACGACGAGGACTCCGGCGTACACGGCTACCCCACGATCGACGCGAGCGCCCGCGCGTACGGCACCGCGCTGACCCGCGACCCCCGCTGGGGAGCCGCGACGCGGACCCCGGTGCTCGAACCGCGCGAGACCCGGACCGCGGACGGCGTGATGCGCGCCCTGCACGAGGCCGCCGCGGCCGGCGAGGGACCGCGGGACACCCTGCTCGTGGTGTACGTCGGACACGGCGCCTACTGGCAGGACGTGCCCGGCGGGCAGGTCCACTTCGCGGTCGGCTCCTCGCGGATCAACGAGCCCTGGACCTGGCTCTCCGCCTGGTACGTCTACCGGGCGATCCGCAAGAGCAAGGCCGGGCTCAAGGTGCTGATCGCGGACTGCTGCTACTCCAACATGCTGCCCCACCTGGGCCCCGAGTCCGCCCTGCCCGGCGCCCTCGGTACCCGCGCCCAGGGCACCTGCGTGCTCACCGCGGTCGGCGGCAGCGTCCACAACGCCTGGGCCGGCGCCTGCGAGAACCTCCCCGGCCCCCTCGACGCCTGCACCCCGTTCAGCGGCCACCTGCTGAACGTGCTGGGCCAGGGCATGCCCGACCACGCCGACGACCTCACCCTCGGCGCGCTGCGCGCCGGCATCGACGAGGGCATGCAGGAGTGCGGCGTCCACCACCGGCCGCGCATGCTCCTCAACGACGCCTCCGAGGCGGCCCCGCTCTTCACCAACCACGCCAAGGGCCGCCGGCCCCGCACCCGCGCCCTGGACACGGTGGACGAGTGGGTCCGCGAACTCCTTCTCAACGGCGAACGCAGCCTGCCCGACCTGATGCGCCGCCCGGACCTGGCCGGCCGCGTGGTGGTGCGGCTGAAGGCCGGGGACGAGCAACGCCGCGACCTGGCTCGCCGGGTCGACCGCAGGGCCGGCGAACTGCTGCCCGACCCGGTCGACTTCGTCCGGTACTGGGGTGAGATCGAACCCGCGATGCTGGGCGGCGGATGACCGGCGCCGAACCCGCCGAGGGGGCACGCAGGACCGACCACCTGTTCCAGCTCGACCTGGCCGAGACGCTCAACGAGGCGTACGCCTGGGTGGCGCGGATCCAGGTCCGGCAGTTCGTGGGCATCCTGCGCCGCATGCGCGAGGAGCACCACGACGCGATGGCCATGCGCGCCCTGTACGCCTTCGCGCTGCGCCGCCCTGTGGACGAACTGGTCGCGCTCGCCTACGACTTCGACCCCCGGGACGCGGTCATGATGATGGCGACGGCCGCCCTGTCCCGGCCCGTCGGGGAGGCCGCCGAACTGGCGGTGCGGCAGGAGGTGGCGGAGAAGTCCCGCGCCGGGGGCGACCCGATCACCGCGAGCATCCTGCACGACGTGGCCTGCCAGCGCACGGCGTTCGACGTGGCGGTGTTCGTACGGGTGCTCGACGAACGGGACGCGGCCGTGCTCGCCGAGCGCACCGTGGAGGTGTTCGCCGGCCCCGCCTCCGGCCGCACCAACCTGGACAAGGCGCTGCTGTACACCGCGCTGTGCGACGAGGGCTGCCGCACCCAGGCCGACCAGCTCCTCGAACTGACCCTGCGGGCGATCGCCGAGACCCCGCCGGGCGTCGCCGGCCACGGCGAGGAGGTCGCCGACCTGGCCGGCGCCTTCCAGCACCTCAGCCCGGCCGGCCGGGTCCTGGAACGCTGGGTCGAGGTGCGGCTGAAAGCCTCCGACGCCACCAAGGTCGAGGAGACCCGGCGCCTGGTGGCCAAGCTGATCGCCCGGCGCGGCGAGGGACACGACGCCCTCGCCGCGCACATCGGCCGCACCACCCAGCCGCGGCACGTGGTGAAACTCTGCGCGCTGCTGGTGAAGGAGGAGGAGTCCCCCGGCAAGTGCGCCCTGGTCCGCTCGCACGCCGCGGAGCACAAGGACGTCCAGGAGCTGGCGACGCTGGTGTCGTACTGGCACAAGGAACCGGCCCTGACCCGCACCACCAAGGACCTCCTGGACGACATCGTGGCGGGCTCCTGCGAACCGGACGCCGCCCCCCGCTCCCTGGACGAGCTGCGGCAGCTCGACGAGTGGCTGCCCCTGGAGGACGCCGCCCCCGAGTGCTCCCGGCTGCTGCGGCACGCCGCCGCCGTCCGCGTCGACGGCCGCTCCGGCGGCGAACTGGTCGCGCTGCTCGGCCGGGTGGAGCGCAGCCGGGAGCGGACCCGGGCCGGGCACGAGGCGGGCCGTCTCCTCGCCCGCGCCGTCATGGGCCCGGCCGCCGACCGGGACCGGTTCGTCCAGTGCGTCAGCGCCCTGCACGGCGCCCGGCACGCGGTCGCCGTACGGGCGGCCTGCCGCGAACTGTCCGAACCCTCCACGGGGGCGCCCGTCGACGCCGCGCTGGTCGCCGACATCGCGGCCCGCCTGTACGACGCCGGCCTGCCCAAGGTCGCCTGGACACTGCTGGAACGGCTGCTGGAGAACGAGCAGTTGGTGACCCCGGCCGATGTCGTCGTGGTGGTGGCCGGGGTGCTGGCGCTGCCGCTGCCCGACGCGGAACTGCTCCTGCGGGCCACGGTCGGCCGCTGGTCGGACGTCGGCCACCGCGACGCGGCCGTGGCCGAACTGCGGGCGGCCGGGCAGCCCGAGGCGGCGGAGTGGGTCATCAAGTCCCTGCGGTGACGGTCACCTCCGCCTTCCCCGGCTCCCGGCGGGGCGCGGGCAGGACGGGAGGCACCTGCCCCATGTAACGGCGGCAGGCGGCGACCATCAGCGGGAAGACCACGGCCGCCGACAGGGCGGCGACCAGCCGCGTCACCAGTCCCACCAGCTCGGTGTCCACGACATCGCGCACCAGCGTGCACGCCACCAGCAGGGTCAGATGCCCCAGGAACAGCAGCACCGGCCGTACCGCCGCGTCCCCGGGGTCGGCGAAGCGGGTGACGTGGTCCCGCGCGTCGTAGCGCCGCAGCAGGTGGTCCGCGAAGGGCAGGTCACGCCGGGCCAGCCACGGCAGCCCGAGCAGCAGCGCCGAGCCGATCCCCACGGCGGCCATGCCCCGCCACACGTCCGCCCACCGCGCCTCGTGGATCACCACGGCGATCGCGACGAACGCGGCGTAGGCGAAGACCAGGTGCACCCGGCGGCGCGCCGCCGTGAACCGCATCGGCCCCAGCGCCACCAGGACGATGCCCGGCATGGCGTACACCACCATCGTGGGCACGCTGTTGAGGGCGACCAGCTCCTCCCAGTTGCCCTGCACCACCGCGAGCATCACCAGCCCGATGACGAAGTTGACCAGCAGGATCATCCAGTACGCGTCGACCTCCGCGCCCCGGAACCGGAACGAGGCCCGGCGGGCGGTCTGCAGCCCCCGGTGGGTGAGGTGGGCCCGGCTCAGCGCCGCGACCTCACGGGTCAGCGCGTGGGTGAAGACGATGCCCGAACCCATCGGCGAGAGCACCGCGTTCAGCCGGATCAGCCAGGCCAGCCAGGTCATCGACGCGGCCACGGCGAACTGGGAGTACGGCGACTCCAGCATGTTCCCGGTGAGGCTCCCGCACTGCTTGCCGAACACGTACTGCAATGCCGTGTACAGCAGGAACGCGCCCACCAGGGTGCCGTAGACCGCCCACCGCAGCCGGGCCGCCTCGCCCATGCCGCGCCGTTTGACGTTGCCGGCGAAGTCGAGCGGGGCCTGGAAACCGATGTAGGCGTAGATGACGGCGCCGCCCAGCACCACGTACAGCGGCGACAGCCCCCGCGCCTGCCGTCCCACCTGCTCGGCGCTGCCCGAGTGGCCGCTGAGGTACCAGACCTGGTCCGGCGAGCACCCCTCGGCGGCGTCGAACGCGGCGAACCCCAGACAGGCCACGATCAGCACCGGGACGAGGACCTTCACCGCGGTGACGAACAGGTTCAGCCGGATCAGCCGGCGCGTCGGCAGCAGATTGAGCACCCCGATCAGCGCCATGAACGCCACCGCCCACGCCGCGCCCCGCAACGAGAGGTCGTTGGCCCGTTCCGCCCGCCGCGCGGAGAGCGAGTCGACGTCTCGGAGCACCGCCCCGTCCTGGAGCAGCGAGGGGAACCAGTGCGCCAGGCCGCGGACCATGGCCGCCGCCTCGCTCGCCGGGTTCACCGCGTACACGATCCACAGCCCGGCGGCCACCACCGTGGCCACCAGCGGACCGGCCGCCTGCAACGGCAGGAAGATCAGCCCGCCCGTCTTGGGCACGGCGATACCCAGTTCCACCATCACGGCGGCGATCAGCAGCATCAGCGCCCCGCCGGCCACCCACGCCCACACCGCGTCCCCGCCGGCCGCCCAGTGGGCGTGACCGGCGGCCAGCAGCCAGCCCGAACCGACCACACCGCCGGCGGCGAGGCCGACGAGGTCCAGCGCGGAGAGCCGGCGCCGCTCGTCCGCCTCGGTCGAACCCGCCTCAGCCGTATCCCGGTCGACCACGCATCCCACTGACGCCCCCGTTCACCGCGGTTGTCGGTGGGCCAAGGCTAGCGTGACGGTCAGTAGACGTCGCGCACGTACCGCTTGTCCGCGGCCAGCCGCCGTACCCAGAGCGCGGCCTCGTCGGCGTCCATGCCGCCGTGGGCGGCGGCGACGTCCCGCAGCGCCCGGTCGACGTCCTCGGCCATGCGCCCGGCGTCACCGCAGACGTAGAAGTGCGCCCCGTCGCGCAGCCACTGCCACAGCCGGGAGCCGTTCTCCCGCATCCGGTCCTGGACGTAGACCTTGTCGCGCCGGTCGCGGGAGAAGGCGGTGTCGAGGCGGTCGAGGTGCCCGGAGGCCAGGTACGCCTCCAGCTCCTCGCGGTGGTAGAAGTCGGTGGCCCGGCGCTGCTCGCCGAAGAACAGCCAGTCGGGGCCGGTGTGGCCGCGCGCCAGACGGTCCTCCAGGAACCCGACGAACGGCGCCACGCCGGTCCCCGGACCGACCATGATCATGGGGGTGGCGGGGTCGGCCGGCGGACGGAAGTGCGGGGAGCGCCGTACGAAGACCTGGACCGGGCCGTCGTCCGCGCAGTCGGCGAGGTAGGTCGAGCAGACGCCCTTGCGGTCCCGGCCCAGGTCGTTGGTCCAGCGGACGACGGAGACGGTGAGGCGGACCTCGCCGGGGTGCGCGAGCGGGCTGGAGGAGATGGAGTACAGCCGGGGCTGGAGGCGCCTGAGGACCCCGGTCCACTCGGCGGCACCGGCGCGGACGGGGAACTCGGCGACCAGGTCGGCGGCCTGGCGGCCCCAGCTCCAGCGGGCCAGTTCGTCCTTGTTGTCGGGGCGCAGCAGCCGCCTCAGGTCGTGGCTGCCGGTGTGTTCGGCGAGGAACCTGAGCAGGTCCGTGCTGATGCGGGTGATGTCCAGGCGGGTGCGGAGTGCCTCGCCCAGCGGGAGGGGCGACCCGTCGCCCGCGTCGACGGGCTCGTGCGGGTCCAGGCCGGTGCGGGCGAGCCATTCGGCGACCAGGGCGGTGCCGTTGGCGGGCCACACCCCGAGGGCGTCGCCGGCTTCGTAGGCGAGTTCGCCGTCGCGGGTGTCCAGGGCGAACTGGCGTACCTCCTTGGCCGAACCGGGCAGGCTCAGCAGCCGGTTGCCGACCAGCAGCGTCGCGAACGGCGAGGACTTGGTGGGGGCCGGGGCCGGGGACGGCGCCGCGGTGGTGGGGCGGGCCGCCGGCGCCGGGCTCGGGGCGGGGACGCCGGTGAGGGCGGTGACCACCCGGTCCATCCAGCCGGCCGCGCTCTCCTCGAAGTCGGGTTCGCAGTCGGTGCGGGGCACGAGCCGGGTGGCGCCGAGCGCCTCGAAGCGCGCGTCGAGGCGGCGGCCGTGTCCGCAGAAGTCGTCGTAGGCGGAGTCGCCGAAGGCGAGGACGGCGTACCGCACCCCGTCGAGCCGGGCGGTGGCCGGGGCGGACAGCGCCGCCCAGAAGCCGGCGCCGTTGTCCGGCGCGTCGCCGTCGCCGAAGGTGCTGGTGATGACGAGGACGTCGGTGCCTTCGGTGCCGTCGGTGAGGTCGGCGACGGCCGCGTCCGTCATGGGCAGCAGGCGCGGGGTGTGGCCGTGTGCGGCGAGGCGGGCGGCGGCGCCGGTCGCGAACTCCTCGGCGGTGCCGGTCTGCGAGGCCCACAGGACGACCAGCCGGCGGGCCGGTACGTCGCTCCGCGCGCTCGGCGTGGCCGGCGTGTCCGGCGCGGGAGCCGGCCCACCGGCGGTGCGGGAGAACCGGCCCGCGAGGGCGCCGTTGACCCACAGCGCCCGGCCGGGACCGGCGCGGCGGTCCGGGTGAGCGTGACGGCGCAGACCTTGAACTCGGGCTGGAAGGAGACCGGGTCGACCGCGTCGTTGGTCACCGCGTTGACGCCGAGGTACTCGCCGAACAGGTCGTTCCAGTGGAACGGGGCGAAGCAGGTGCCCGGCAGGACCCGGTCGGTGACCCTGGCCGGCAGCACGGCGCGGCCGCGCCGGGAGGCGACCTCCAGGTGGTCGCCCTCGCCGACGCCGAGCGCGGTGGCGTCCTCGGGGTGGACCTCGACGAACGGGCCGGGGTCGAGCCGGTTCAGCTTGGCCACCTTCCCGGTCTTCGTCATCGTGTGCCACTGGTGCGGAAGGCGGCCGGTGTTGAGGACGAACGGATAGTCGTCGTCGGGGAGTTCGGCGGGCGGCAGGTGCGGGCGGGCGAAGAACCGGGCGCGTCCGCTCGGGGTGGGGAAGACCAGCCGGGGCCGGGAGCCGTCCGGGCGTTCCAGGAGGGTCTGGCTGACTCCGTCGTTGAGGTAGCGGACCGGGTTGCGGTCGGGGCCGTCGGCGGTGGGCGCCGGCCACTGCACGGGCCGGTCGCGCAGCCGGCCGTAGTCGACCCCGCGCAGGTCCCAGCCGGTCGCCGGGTTCCACGCCTGCTTGAGTTCGTCGAACACCTCCTCGGCCGAGGTGTACGTGAACGCCTCGGCGAACCCCATCTCGCAGGCCACCCGGGCGATCAGCCGCCAGTCGGGCAGCGCCTGCCCCGGCGGGTCCACGACGCCCTGCACGAGGGTGAGGTCGCGCTCCGAGTTGACCATGACGCCGTCCGCCTCGGCCCACAGCGTCGCGGGCAGCACGACATCGGCGTAGGCGTTGGTCTCGGTACGGGCGAAGACGTCCTGGGTGACGACGAGTTCGGCGGCCTCCAGGCCGGCGATGACGGTCCTGCGGTTGGCGACCGAGGCGACCGGGTTGGTGCAGATGATCCAGCACGCCTTGATCTCACCGGCGGCCATCCGCTCGAACATGTCGACCGTGCCGCGTCCCACCTCGGTGCGCAGCGAGCCCTCGGGGATGCCCCACAGCCTCTCGACGTAGGCGCGTTCGGCGTCGACCAGGACCGAGCGCTGCCCGGGCAGGCCGGGGCCCAGGTAGCCCATCTCACGGCCGCCCATGGCGTTGGGCTGCCCGGTCAGCGACAGGGGCCCCGAACCGGGCCGGCACAGGGCGCCCGTGGCGAGGTGCAGATTGACCAGCGCGTTGGTGTTCCAGGTGCCGTGCGTGGACTGGTTCAGGCCCATGGTCCAGCAGCTCGTCCACTCGCCGGCCTCGCCGATCCAGCGCGCGGCCTGCCGGATGCCGCTCTCGGGGAGGCCGGTGAGCCCCGCGACCCGCTCGGGCGGGTACTGCGCCAGGAAGGCGGGCAGCTCCGCCCAGCCCTCGGTGAACTCGGCGATGAACTCCTCGTCCGTGTGGCCGCCCGCCACCAGCAGGTGCAGCAGCCCGTTGAGCAGTGCCAGGTCCGTGCCGGGCCTGATCTGGAGGAAGAGGTCGGCCTTGTCGGCGGTGGCGGTGCGGCGCGGGTCGACGACGATCAGCTTCGCCCCGGCCTTCACGCGGTCCATCATGCGCAGGAACAGGACCGGGTGGCAGTCCGCCATGTTCGAGCCGATCACCAGGAACACATCGGCCCGGTCGAGATCCTCGTACGACCCCGGCGGCCCGTCCGCGCCCAGCGACAGCTTGTAGCCGGACCCCGCGGAGGCCATGCACAGGCGCGAGTTCGACTCGATCCCGTTCGTGCGGACGAACCCTTTGGCCAGCTTGTTGGCCAGGTACTGCGCCTCCAGGGACATCTGTCCGGAGACGTAGAAGGACAGGGCGTCCGGGCCGTGCGCGTCCAGGATCGCCCGGAGCCGGCCGGCGACCTCGGTCACGGCCGCGTCCACGTCCCGCTCCGACGGCTCGGCGCCGCGCCCGGCCCGCACCAGCGCCGTCGCCAGCCGGCCGGGCGCGGCCATCATGTCCGCGCTCGTCGCCCCCTTGGTGCACAGGCGTCCCGCGTTGGCGGGATGGGCCCGGTCACCGGTGGCCCGCACCGCGCGGCGCCGGCCGTCGGCGGGGTCCCGCACCACGTCGAGGACGATGCCGCAGCCGACCCCGCAGTACGAGCAGACGGTACGGACACCGCCGTCCTTCGAGCCAGCCGCCACCGAACCTCCGCCTCGCGGTGCGTGCACCTTTCCGGCCCGCCGGGCCCACGCGTGGCCCGGCAGATCCTCCTGACCAGCACCGTAGAAAGATCGAATTACCGGCCCGTCACGCTCCGGGTGCACCGGGCATTACGCCGTCCGCACATCCGGGGACCGCGCCGTGTGAGCACGGGGCGGCGACCGCCTCACCTCGCGGCCGGCCTCCGGCGCTCCGTGCGGCGCAGTGCCGCGAGGCCCGGGTCGAGGGCCGGTACGGCGGCCAGGAGCTGCCTGGTGTACGGGTCCCGGGGCGACTCGTAGACCTCGTCGGCGGGGCCGTGCTCCACCACCCGGCCGTGCCGCATCACCGCCAGCCGGTCGCTGACCTGGCGTACGACGGCCAGGTCGTGGGCGATGAACACCAGGGCCAGCCCGAGTTCCCGGCGCAGTTCGTCCAGCAGGGCGACGACCTGCGCCTGCGTGGTCACGTCGAGCGCGGAGACCGGCTCGTCGCAGACCAGGACCCGGGGGTCGGCGGCCAGCGCGCGGGCGATGCCGACGCGCTGCCGCTGGCCGCCGCTGAACTCGTGCGGGTAGCGGTCGCGGGCGGCCGGGTCGAGCCCCACCCGCTCCAGCAGTTCCGCCACCCGGGCCGCCACGGCCGGGCCGCGCTCGCCGCGGGCGCGCAGCGGGTCGGCGACGGACTCGCCCACCGCGCGACGGGGGTTGAGGGAGGAGACGGGGTCCTGGAAGACCATCTGGACGTCCGGCCGTACCCCGCTCACCGCGGCGCCGTCCCGGCGGACCTGGCCGGAGGTCGGTTCGAGGAGCCCCACCAGCATCCGGCCGAGCGTCGTCTTGCCGCTGCCGCTCTCGCCCACGACGCCCAGTGCCTCGCCGCGCCGGACCTCCAGCGACACCCCGTCGACCGCGGCGACCGCCCGCGCCCCGCGCCCGAACACCCGCCGCAGGGCGACGGCTTCCAGCACGACCGCGCCGCGGCCGGCCGGCCGGTCCGCCTCGCCGGTCTCCGGTACGGCCGCCCGGCCGGCGGCCCGCGCCCGCACCGCCTCCGGCGTGGCGCGCTGCCGCGGCACGTCGAGCCGGGGGACCGCCTTGAGGAGCCGCCGGGTGTACTCCTGGGCCGGGGAGCCCAGCACGGCGGCGGCCGGGCCGTGTTCGACCGTGCGGCCGCGGCGCATCACGAGGACCTCGTCCACGCTCTCCGCCGCCACCCCGACGTCGTGCGTGACGAGCAGCAGCCCCATCCCCGTCTCCGCCCGCAGCGCGTGCAGCAGGTCGAGGATCTGGGCCTGCACGGTCACGTCGAGAGCCGTGGTGGGCTCGTCCGCGACGAGCAGGTCCGGTTCGCAGGCCAGCGCCATGGCGATCAGGGCCCGCTGGCGCATGCCGCCGCTGAACTCGTGCGGGCGGGACCGGGAGCGCCGTACCGCGTCGGGGATGCCGACCCGGTCCAGTACCTCCACGGCCCGCGCGCGGGCCGCCCGCCGGGACGCCTTGTGGTGCACCCGGTACACCTCGGCGATCTGGTCGCCGACGGCGAAGTACGGGTCGAGGGAGGAGAGCGGGTCCTGGAAGACCATCGCCGCCCGGCCGCCCCGCAGCCGCCGCAGCTCCGCGTCGGACGCCTCCCGCACCTCGGTCCCCGCCACCCGCACGGAGCCCCCGACGACCGCCCCGGTGCCCCGGTGCAGACCCAGCAGCGCGGACGCCACCGTGGACTTGCCCGAGCCGGACTCGCCGACCAGCCCCAGCGCGGCGCCCTTCTCCAGGGTGAAGGAGAGCCCGTCGACGGCGCGCACCCCGCCGAACGCGACGGTCAGCGCGTCGACCTCCACGAGACTCACGAGAGCACCACCCGTCGGTCGGCCACCGCGAACAGCACGTCCGCGACGGCATTGGCCACTACCACGAAGAAGCCGATGACGAGGATCATGCCCACGACCACCGGCAGGTCGACGACGTCCACCGCGTGCACCAGCTCGCGCCCGATCCCGGGCAGTCCGAACATCGTCTCCACCAGCAGCGCGCCGCCCATCGCCGCCCCGAAGTCGTTGGCGGCCAGCGCGACGATCGGCGCGAGGGCCCCGCGCAGCGCGTGCCGCCCGACGATCGACGCCTCGCTCACCCCGTACGCGCGGAACGTGCGCACATGGTCCTCGGTGAGCGTCTCCAGCATCGAGGCGCGGGTCAGCCGGGCGTATCGGGCCGCCTCCACCAGGGCGAAGGCCAGCCAGGGCAGCAGCAGGTTCCAGGCCCACTGCTCGGGGTCCTCGCCGAACGGCACGTACTGCGGGAACGGCAGCCACTGCAACTGCCCGCAGACCACGATCATCAGCACCAGGCCGATGACGAAGACGGGCGTGGCCGTCCCCGCGAGGGTGAGGCCGGTCAGCAGCCGCTCGCTGATCCGGCCGCGCCGCCACGCGGAGAGCACCCCGGTGCCGACGCCGATGAGCAGCCAGAGCGCCATCGCGCCGACGACCAGCGAGAAGGAGACCGGGAGCTTGGCCGAGATGAGCTGGGTGACCTGCTGGTCGCTCTGGTACGACAGCCCGAGGCACGGCGCGTCGCAGTGCCGTACCGCGGTTCCCGTGGAGAAGTCCTGCCCGGCGAGGATGCCCTGGAGGAAGTGCCAGTAGCGCAGGTAGAGCGGGTCGTCCAGGCGCAGTTGCCCGGCCACCTGCCGTACCTGCTCGGGGGAGCAGCGCGGGCCGCAGGTGATCTGCGCGACGTCGCCGGGAGCGGCGTAGAACACCACGTAGATGAGCACGGAGATGGCGAGCAGGGTGACGACGGCGCCGACCACCCGGCGTACGGCGAACCCGGGGAGGCCGCCCAGGCCCCTGATGCCGCTCATGCCTTCGCCTCCCGCTTGCGTCCGGTGCCGACGCGCAGCCGCGAGCCCGCGCGCGGGTCGAGCGCCGTGCGCACCCCGTCGCCGAGGACGGTCAGCGCCAGCACGGTCACGAACAGCGCGCCGGCCGGCAGCAGCAGGTACTGCGGCGCGGCCTGGTACCAGACGTCGGCCTGGGTCAGCATCTGCCCCCACGACGGTGTCGGCGGCTTCACCCCGACGCCGAGGAAGCTCAGCGCCGCCTCGGTGGAGATGTTCACCGGCACCAGCAGGGCGGCGTAGGTGAGCACGGGCGCGGCCAGCGCGGGCAGCAGCTCGCGGCGGGCCACGTGCCAGGGCCCCCAGCCGGCCAGTCGCGCCGCGGCGACGTGGTCGAGTTCCTTGAGGGTCAGCGTGTGCGCCCGCACGATCTTGGCGATCGAACCCCAGGCCACCAGGCCGATGATGGCCGCGACCAGGACCGGCCGGGGGAAGCCGTCGGGCACGATGGCGAGCAGCGCCAGCGCCATGATCATCAGGGGCATCGCGATGATGATGTCGGTCACCCGGTCCAGGAGCTGGTCGATCCAGCGGCCGCCCAGGGCCGCGCCGATGCCGACGGCGATCCCGAGGAGGACCTGGATCAGCGTCGCCGCCAGCGCCACCCCCAGGGAGACCCGGGCGCCGTACACGAGCCGTGCGAACAGGTCGCGGCCGGTCTGCGGCTCCACGCCGAGCCAGTGGTCGGCGCTCACCCCGCCGAACGCGCCGACGGGCACGCCGCCGCTCGCCGAGTCGACGAGGCCGGGATGGTAGTCGGTCGGGTTCTGTCCCTCGACCGCGGTGAGCAGGGGCGCGGCGAGCGCCACCAGGACGAGCAGCGCGACGACGGACGCCGCGACGAGGGCGGCGCGCCGCGCACGCAGCCGCCGCCAGAACTGACGGGCTCCCGAGGCGGGGGCGAGCACCGAACCGGTGTCCGCCTCCGCCGCCTCGGAGGCCACGAGGGCCTCACTCATGGAGTCACTTCACCGAGACCTGGGAGATGTCCAGCACACCGGTCCAGTCGCTGATCACGATGTTCTTGACGTCCTTGCCGTACAGCCGCTTGTAGACGGGGTGGAACAGCGGCACGGTCAGCGCCCGCTCGCCGATCTTCTTGTCCAGGGCGCCCCAGCGGGCGGCGGCCGCGTCGAGGTCGGTGAGCTTGTTGATGGCGTCGATCTCGTCGTTGACGGCCTTGTCGTCGAGGAAGCCGGTGTTGAAGTTGGCGCCGTCCTCGACGATCTGCCGGCCGTCGAAGATCGGGGCGAGGAACGGGCCGCCGGACGGCCAGTCGGCACCCCAGTGGGCGAGGAAGAAGCCGGGCTCGCTCTGCGCGTCGTGGATGGTGTCCGAGTAGTCGTTGTCCTCAAGGCCCTTGAGCTTCACCGTGATGCCGGCCTTCTTCAGGGCGTCCTGGAGGGCGGTCGCGATCTCCGGGCCGGTCTCGAAGTCGGTGGCGTTGGAGTGGGTGAGCGTGACCGTGAGGCCCTTGGCGTAGCCGGCCTCCTTCAGCACTTCCCTCGCCTTCGCCGGATCACCGGAGTCACCGGCCGGGAAGTGGTCGTAGGGCGTGTACCCGAAGGACTTCTGGTCGGGCAGGTACGTCGTGGCCGGCTCGGCCAGCGAGGAACCGCCCGCCGCGTTCACCACGGAGCTGCGGTCGACGGCGTAGGAGATCGCCTGGCGCACCTTCGGGTCGTCGAACGGCTTGACCTTCGGGTTGAAGGCGATGTAGTTGGTGTAGCCGAAGTGGCCGGTGCCGACGCGGGCGGCCAGTTCCTTGTCGCCGGTGACCTTGGCGAGTTCGGCCGGGCCGAGGTTGGTGTCGGTGGTGACGGCCGCCGCGTCCGCGCCCTGGGAGGCGGACAGCCGCTGGTTGATGACGGAGGAGTCCAGGCCGGAGCGGACGTCGATCCGGTCCGGGTACGCCTTGCGCTCCTCGTCGGTCCCGGCCGACCAGTGCTCGTTGCGCTCCAGGATCAGCCGCTCGCCGTCGTTCTGGTTCTCCACCACCTTGTACGGCCCGGAGGAGAGGGGGTGCTCCTCGTACTTGGTGCCGGTGTCGGCGGACTTCGGCACCGGCGTGAACTGGGTCTGGGTGGCCAGGTAGGGGAACTCGCCCTCGGGCTTGTTCAGGTGGAAGACGACCGTGCGCTCGTCCGGCGTCTCGATCGAGTCGAGCCCCTTGCCCTTGTCCTTGTACGGCCCCTGGTAGTCGGCGCCCCCGATCAGCCAGTCCCGCAGGTAGGGCGCCCCGCCGGAGAGTTCGGCGGCGAAGGACCGCTCGATGCCGTACTTGATGTCGGCCGAGGTGATCGTCTTGCCGTCCTCGTACTTCAGCCCCTTCTTGAGGGTGTACGTCCACACGGTGGCGTCCTTGTTCGGACGGCCGGTGTCGGTGGCGAGGTCCGGCACGACCTCGGCGCCCTTCTCGCCGTCCTCGCGGTTGCGAGTGGTCAGGGTGCGGAAGACGAGCGAGGGGACGTTGCCGCCGCCGGAGGTGTACTGCCGGGCGGGGTCGAAGTCCTGCTGGGGGTCGGAGTTCAGGACGGTGAGGGTGCCGCCCTGGCGGGGCTTGCCGCCCTCGCCGCCGGACTTGGCATCGTTGTCCTCCGGCCCGCAGGCGGAGGCACCCGCCGCCACGATCAGGCTGACGGTCAACGCGGCGGTGCGGCGCGTTCTGCGGGACGATTGACGCATCGGAAGGACGACCTCTCGGGTGAGCCGGGCCGGGTCTCGGCACGGCGGTGGCACGGGGCGGTGGTTGCCGGAGGGTTCGCCGTGGCGCGCGGGAGGCGACCGTCGGACACCGACCGCCCTGCATCCCGGTCCGGGGATCACCCGGGACGGCGGGACCGCACGCGGCGAGCGGCAGGTCCTGCGGGAAAAGGGCCGAAGAGGTCGGGCAACGCGACGTACGCGCCGAAGGCGGACGTCAGCGACAGAGGATGTCGGCCACGCAGAGCGGGGTCACGCCGATCAGCGCCAGCTCGATGGCGGCGCGTGCGGTGGCGCGGACAGATGACATGCGCAGAAATATGAACGAACTCGCGGGCGATGTCAAAGTCAGGGGCGGGCGGGTCCGGGGCCGGCCGGGCCGCCCACCGTCCCCAGGCTCAGCAGGACGTGCCGCCGGGCGACCTCCTCCGCGCTGAGGGGCCCCTCCGCGCGGTACCAGTTGGCCACGCCCTGGCACATGATCAGTACCGCGCGGACCGCGTCGGCGGGGATCGGCGTGGTGAAGACACCGCGGGCGGCCCCGGACTCGACCGTGTCCAGGAGCATGTGTTCCAGGTAGTCCCGCAGGGCCACGTAGCGGGCGCGGTTGCCCGGTTCGAGGCTGCGGATCTCGGTGTCCAGGAAGGCCAGCCCCTTGCGGTGGGCCATGTAGAGCACGATGGACTCCACCATGGCGCAGAACCGGGGGAGCGGGTCGTCCCCGGCCTCGGCGGCGGCGGCCCGGCAGCGGTCCAGGACGTCCTTGATGGACGTCTCCAGCAGGGTCGCCAGCAGCGCCTGCTTGTTCTCGTAGTGGTAGTAGAGCGCGGGGACGGTGACCCCCACCCGGCCCGCGATGTCCCGTACCGAAGTGCCGTGGTAGCCCTGCTCGTTGAACGCCGCCATGGCGTGCGCCAGGATCGGGTGCAGGTCGAGCGGCCCGTACGCGCGCCAGTGCGGTGCGGCAGCGGTCTCCTGGTGTGACTGCGTGCTCAAGCGGTGCTCCTCCGGTGCGTCGCGGACAACGGGCATCGTACGTCCGCCCCCGCCGCCCGCCCTCTCGATCCTGTTTATCGTTCGCTCAGTATGGTCCGAGATCGCGCGTGTCCGGGCAAGAGGGCATGCGGGCAAGTGGTCCGGTGAGCGACCACCTTCGCGGGTCAACAAGTGTTTCGGTACGACCGGTTGACCGGGTCTCGCTCCGCCCCTACCTTCTTAGCGAGCGCTAAGTAAGGCACTCTCCGATCGACCGCCGCCCCCCGCGGGAAAGGACCGATGGACCTGATGAGTCCCCCGAGTGGACCGCTGGCCGATGTGCGGGTGGTGGAGCTGGCCGGGATCGGACCCGGCCCCTTCGCCACGATGCTCCTGGGCGACCTGGGCGCCGACGTCGTCCGCGTGGACCGGCCCGGCACCCCGGCCCTGGGGATCGACCCGGCCAACGACGTCACGGGCCGCAACAAGCGCTCGGTCCTGGTCGACCTCAAGTCGCCGGACGGGCCGGCCGCCGTGCGCGCGCTCGCCGCGCGGGCCGACATCCTGATCGAGGGCTACCGGCCCGGCGTCGCCGAACGGCTCGGGGTCGGCCCCGACGCCTGCCTGGCCGCCAACCCCGCGCTGGTCTACGGGCGGATGACCGGCTGGGGGCAGGACGGGCCGCTGGCGTCCCGCGCCGGACACGACATCGGGTACATCGCGACCGCGGGCGTGCTCGGCATGATCGGCCCGGCCGACGGACCGCCCGCCGTCCCCGTCAACCTGCTCGGCGACTACGCGGGCGGCTCCCTCTACCTCGTCGCCGGTGTGCTCGCCGCGCTGCTGAACGCCCGGGCCACCGGCGAGGGACAGGTGGTGGACGCCGCGATCGTGGACGGCGCCGCCCACCTGACCGCCGTCATGCGGGGCATGCTCTCCGCCGGGACCTGGCAGGACGCCCGGGGCCGCAACCTCCTCGACGGCGGCTGCCCCTACTACGCCGTCTACCGGACCGCCGACGGCGGCTGGATGGCGGTCGGGGCGCTGGAGCCGCAGTTCTACGCCGAGTTCGTGACGCTCCTCGGCCTGGACGGCGCCACCCTGCCCGACCGCGGCGACCCGAGCCGGTGGCCGGAGCTGCGGGCCTTGTTCGCCGAGCGGTTCGCGAGCGCCGGGCGCGCCCGGTGGACGGCCGTCTTCGAGGGCACCGACGCCTGCGTCGCCCCCGTGCTCGACCTCGGCGAGGCCACCCGGCACCCGCACCTGGCCCACCGCGCCACCTTCACCGAGGCGCACGGGATCGTCCAGCCGTCGGTGGCCCCCCGCTTCTCGGCGACCCCCGGCGCGCTGCGGCTGCCGCCCGCGCTCCCCGGCCGGCACCAGGACGAGGTGGCCCGCGACTGGCTGGTCGACGCGCTCACCCCGGCGCCCGCCCGCGCGCCCGCGCCCACCCCCGCTCCCGCCACCGCGTCCCCCACCGCTCCCGCCCCGGCCGCAGGCGCCTTCGTCGAAGAGGGACACTGATGGAACTCTCCACGCCCCTGGAGTACGCGGCCGACCCGCGCGCCGCCGCCGACCGGGCCGCCGCGCTGGAGGCCGCCGGACTCGACGCGGTCTGGGTGGCCGAGGCGTACGGCTTCGACTCCCCGACGATCATGGGCTATCTGGCCGCCCGCACCGCCCGCACGCGCATCGGCTCGGCCATCCTCAACGTCTACTCCCGCACCCCCGCGCTGCTCGCCCAGACCGCCGCCGGACTGGACGCGCTCACCGGCGGCCGGGCGATGCTCGGCATCGGCGCCTCCGGCCCCCAGGTCGTGGAGGGCTGGCACGGCCGCCGCTACGACAAGCCCCTCGGCCGCACCCGCGAGACGATCACGCTGGCCCGCCGCATCTGGCGGCGCGAGGTGATCGAGCACCACGGCATCACCGACATGCCGCTCCCCGCCGACAAGGGCGGCACCCTCGGCAAGCCGCTCAAACTGCTCACCCGCCCGGTGCGCGAGTCGATCCCGGTGTACGTCGCCGCGCTCGGCCCCGCCAATGTCCGGATGACCGCCGAACTCGCCGACGGCTGGCTGCCGTTCCTCTACGTCCCCGAGCACGCGGACAAGATCTGGGGCGGCCCCCTCGCCGAGGGCGCCGCCCGCCGCGATCCCGCCCTCGGGCCGCTCTCCGTCGTCGCCGGCGGGCCGCTGGCCGTCGGCGACGACGCCGAGGCCGTACGCGACACGATGCGCCCGCTCGTCGCCCTCTACGTCGGCGGCATGGGCGCGCCCGGCCGCAACTTCTACCACGACCTGGTCGCCTCCTACGGCTACGAGGCGCAGGCCGCCGCGATCCAGGAGCACTACCTGGCCGGCCGCAGACGCGAGGCGGAGTCCGCCGTCCCCGCCGAACTGTGCGAACTGCTGTGCCTCGCCGGGCCCGAGGCGTATGTCCGGGAGCGCGTCGAGGCGTTCCGGGAGGCGGGCGTGACCATGCTCAACGTCACCCCCGTCGGCCCCGACCCGGCCCGGCTCGTCGAGCGGGTCAAGAACTGGCTGTGAGCCATCACCCGGAAAGCGGACACCGACGCGGAGGCACCATGGAACGGGACATCTACACGGCGGAGCACGACGCGTTCCGCGACACCGTGCGCACCTTCCTCGCCAAGGAGGTGCTGCCGCACCACGAACGCTGGGAGCGGGAGGGCATCGTCAGCCGCGAGGTCTGGCGCGCGGCCGGCCGCCAGGGACTGCTCGGGCTCGCCGTCCCCGAGGAGTACGGCGGCGGGGGCACCGGCGACTTCCGCTACAGCGCCGTGCTCATCGAGGAGTTCGCCCGCGCCGGGGCCTCGGGCCTGGCGCTGAGCCTGCACAACGACATCGTCGGCCCCTATCTGACCCGGCTCGCCACCGAGGAGCAGAAGCGGCGCTGGCTGCCCGGCCACACCTCCGGTGAGCTGATCACCGCCATCGCCATGACCGAACCCGGCGCGGGCTCCGACCTCCAGGCCATCCGCACCACCGCCACCGACCGGGGCGACCACTACCGCCTCGACGGGACGAAGACCTTCATCTCCAACGGCATCCTGGCCGACCTGGTCGTCGTGGTGGCCCGCACCACCCCCGAGGGCGGCAGCGGCGGGCAGAGCCTGCTCGTCGTGGAGCGCGGCATGGCGGGCTTCGAGCGGGGCCGCAACCTCGACAAGATCGGCCAGAAGGCCCAGGACACCGCCGAGTTGTTCTTCGACGGCGTGCGGGTGCCCAAGGAGAACCTGCTGGGCGAGGAGAACCAGGCGTTCTCCTACCTGATGGGCAACCTCGCCCAGGAGCGGCTGGCCATCGCCCTGGGCGCGGCGGCGGCGGCCGAACACGTCCTGGAGCTGACCGTGGAGTACGTCAAGCAGCGGGAGGCGTTCGGGCGCCCGCTCGCCCGGCTCCAGCACATCCGCTTCGAGGCCGCCGAGATGGCCACCGAGACCGCGGTCACCCGCAGCTTCCTCGACCGCTGCGTCACCGAGCACAGCGCGGGCCGGCTGGACGCCGTCCACGCCTCGATGGCCAAGTGGTGGGCGACCGAGCTGCAGAAGCGCGTGGTGGACCGCTGCCTCCAACTCCACGGGGGCTACGGCTACATGACCGAGTACCCGGTCGCCAAGGCGTTCCTGGACGGCCGTATCCAGACCATCTACGGCGGCACCACGGAGATCATGAAAGAGATCATCGGCCGCTCCCTGCTGGGTTGAGCGCCCCGTTTCGTCCTCCCTCCCTCTCACCGGAAGGTTCCCGTGACCTCTGAGGCATACCTCTACGACGCGATCCGCACCCCGCGCGGACGCGGCAAGGCCAACGGCGCCCTGCACGGCACCAAACCCGTCGACCTGGTCGTCGGGCTCATCCACGAGATCCGCGCCCGCTTCCCCGGCCTCGACCCGGCCGCCGTCGACGACATCGTCCTCGGCGTGGTGAGCCCGGTCGGCGACCAGGGCTCCGACATCGCCCGGACCGCCGCGATGGCCGCGGGCCTGCCGGACACGGTGGCGGGCGTGCAGGAGAACCGCTTCTGCGCCTCGGGCCTGGAAGCCGTCAACATGGCTGCCGCCAAGGTCCGTTCGGGGTGGGAGGACCTCGTGCTCGCGGGCGGGGTGGAGTCCATGTCCCGGGTGCCGATGGGCAGCGACGGCGGCGCCTGGGCGACGGACCCGCTGACCAATCACGCCACCGGCTTCGTGCCGCAGGGCATCGGCGCGGACCTGATCGCCAC
>NZ_BAABIG010000047.1:0-117048 GCF_039542605.1 Streptomyces ziwulingensis | reverse complement strand
GCACGCGTGGCGGACGAGACCCGGCCCGGCCCTCCCGGCGGCGCCGACGGGACGGCGTCCGGGGCCGCGTCGCTCCCGGGGGCCGGTGTCGCGGCGGCCCGGCCGGCCGCCCGCCGTTCCAGGAGGCGGCGCAGCAGCGGGCGTACCACCTCGCCCGCCAGGACGGCGAGCAGCAGGTAGATCGAGAGCGCGAGCCAGAGGAAGCCCGGCCAGGCCAGTACCCGCTGGAGCGTGAAGGGCGCGCCGGAACGCTCGGCGACGAGCGCGCCGATCGCGAGCACCCACCCGCCGGCGATCACCGCGGCGCCGGTGCGGCGCACCCACCCCGGCCCCCGGGTCGTGTCGTGGAACAGGCGCCGCCACACGTACCAGTTGGCCGTCACCAGGACGCCCAGCACCAGTATCGCGGCCAGCGCGAAGACGACCACCATGCCGTCGTACCCCTTCGGTTGTGACGCTCCGCGCGCCGGTTATGACGTCCGGCGCAGTGCGCGCAGACCACGCAACCCGATGAGCCCCACGACCGTCCCCAGTACGAAGGAGACGACGGCGAGCAGCAGGTGGACCCAGAAGTACGCCGTGGGATCGCCGTCCTCGAACGCGAGCCCGCTGCCGTCCTCGACGAGGTTTTTGACGAAAGTGATCCAGATGATCCAGCTCCACACCCCGAAGACGAGCAGGAACCAGGAGACGGGGCGGCTGAGCTTCATGTACTCAGTATCGCCGTCGCCTGTCCGGAACCGTGTCCGGGGTGGGGAGGGGGGTGGGACACCGCCGGGACCTGGAGGTACGTTTCCGATCGTGCCCGCACCCAAGAAGACCGCCGGTAAGTCCCTGCTGGTCGCCTCCGCCGTCCTGACCACCGTCTCGTCCCTCGCGCTGGCCGCACCGGTCGCGCAGGCGGCGCCGAGCCCCTCGGGGAGTCCGTCGGCCACTCCTCCGGTCCGGATGTCGGGCCTGGGCGGTGCCCGGCTCGGGCGGCCCGGCACGCAGGTCGACCTCGCGGCCGGGGTGCCCGTCCTGCCCAAGGACGTCACCGCCCGCTCGTGGATCGTCTCCGACGCCGAGTCCGGCGAGGTGCTGGCCGCGCACAACGCGCACTGGCCGCTGGCCCCCGCGAGCACCCTGAAGATGCTGTTCGCGGACACGCTGCTGCCGAAGTTCCCGAAGACGCAGGAGCACCAGGTCGCCCCGTCCGACCTGGCGGACATCGGCCCCGGCTCCAGCATGGTCGGCATAAAGGAGAAGGAGACGTACACCGTCCACGACCTGTGGCTCGGGGTCTTCCTGCGCTCCGGCAACGACGCCGTGCACGTGCTGTCGGCGATGAACGGCGGCGTGGACGAGACGGTCGCGGACATGAACGCGCACGCCGAGGAGTTGCAGGCGCTGGACACCGAGGTGGTCAGCCCCGACGGCTACGACGCCCCGCACCAGGTCTCCTCCGCCTACGACCTCACCCTGTTCGCCCGCTCCGGGCTGCAGAAGAAGGACTTCCGCGAGTACTGCTCGACGGTCAGCACCAAGTTCCCGGGCGAGACGACGAAGAACAAGAAGGGCCGGACCACGCGCGGCACCTTCGAGATCCAGAACACCAACCGGCTGCTGACCGGCGACACGGACGTCGACGTCTACGAGGGCATCGCCGGGGTGAAGAACGGCAACACCACCAACGCGGGCGCCACCTTCACCGGCGTCGCCGAGCGGAACGGCAAGGTGCTGCTCGTCACGGTGATGAACCCGGAGAAGAGCGAGCACAACGAGGTGTACAAGGAGACCGCGAAGCTCTTCGACTGGGGTTTCGAGGCGGCCGGCAAGGTCGAGCCGGTGGGTGAGCTGGTGCCGCCGAAGAACGCCGGGGCGAGCGCCGCGCCCAGCGCCGGTGTCGCGGTCGGGGGCGGTGAGGCCGGCGGGGCGGGCCGGGCGGGCGTGGGCGCGAAACCGGTGACGAGCGCCGCCGCCGGGGGCGGCGGGGGTGGCAAGGTCACCGCGCTGGCGATCGCGGGCGGGCTGCTGGTGCTGCTCGCGGGCGGCGTGTTCCTGATCAACCGCCGATGGCCGCTGCCGGATCTGGTACGCCGTCGGACCCGCCCCTGAGTTCCGTCTCCTTGCTGCCCGTCGCCGTCCAGGCGGCGCAGAACAGCACCAGCTTCGAGGTGAAGTTGATCCACAGCAGCAGGGCGACGGGCACGCCGAACGCGCCGTACATGCTCTTGGCGGCCACGTCCTGCATGTAGCTGCTCAGCAGCAGCTTGAGCAGTTCGAAGCCGAGCGCGCCGATCAGCGCGGCCACCAGCAGGCGGCGGCGCTCCGGTTCGGCGCCGGGCAGCAGCGTCAGGACGTACAGCAGGACCAGGAAGTCGGCGCAGACGGCGACGGCGAAGGCGGCGATGTGGAGCAGCACCCCGCCGACGCCGCCCTCGTCCATGCCGAGCTGCCGGACCGTCCAGCTCACCAGGGCGGAGGCGACGGTGGACAGGACGAGGGTGGCCAGGAGGGCGCCGCCGAGGCCGAGCAGGACGCCGCCGTCCTTGATCCGGTGCACGACCAGGTTGTCGTCCTTGTCGGGCAGCTCCCACACCGCGCGCAGGCAGTCGCGCGCCGAGTCGATCCAGTTGATGCCGGTGAAGAGCAGCAGGGCGCCGGCGATCACTCCGACGGTGCCGGCGTTCTGCACCAGGCCCTCGATGTCCAACTGGTCGGCGATGCCCGGGATCTGCTCGGCGATCGTGTCCTGGATCTCGTCCTGCTGCCTCCCGCTGAGGGTGGCGGCGGCGACCGCGGCGGCCAGCGAGAGCAGCGGGAAGAGCGCGATGAAGCTGGTGAAGGTCATGGCGGCGGCGAGCCGGGTCCACTTCACCCGGTCCAGGCGCTCGTAGGACCGCCACGCGTGCGTGGTCATCAGCCGTGCCACCCACGGTCCCACCAGGGGAAGCCTTTTCAGCCAGTCCATGATCCGATCCTGCCCCGACTCCGCTCGGTCCATGACGGGTGGCCCCCCGCGGCACGGAAGACCAGTGTCCGGGTGCCCCAGAAACGCAGCAGGGTGGCCAGCGTCATGCCGATTCCCGCGCCGGAGACGGTGTCGGCGCGCTGCGAGGTGAAGCCGAGGCCGTAGTGGCTGACGGCCAGGCAGCCCACCTGGACGGCGGCTCCGGCGAGGTTCACCGCGAAGAAGAGGGCGTACGACCGGGCTCCGCGCGTGCGCGTGTGCCGGTAGGTGCCGAGCGCGTGGCCGGCGTACGCGACCGAGCAGCCGGCGAGGAAGGAGAGCGCCTTGGCGGTGAGCGGGTCCAGTCCCGCCGGTCCGCGCAGCAGGGTGAACAGGCCGAGGTCGGCGGCGTAGGCGAGGAGTCCGACGCAGGCGAAGGAGAGCAGTTCCCGGCGGTCGGCTACCAATTGCCGACCGCCGCGGCGTACATCGCCGCCCAGACCAGGCCGATGCAGGCCAGGGCCCGGTCGCGCAGCACGACGTCCTCGGGCTCGCCGGCGGTGCCGCGGTCGGCGAAGACGGCGTACCTGAGGACGGCCAGGATGAAGGCGATCATGGAGAGTTGCCGCCAGGGCAGCACGCTGGTGTGCGGGACCCCGCCCTCCTCCAGGGCCCACAGGCAGTAGCCGAGGACGGCGACACCGGCCGCGAGCTGCCAGACGAACCGCAGGTAGCCGGTGGTGTACTCGGTGAGCAGCGCACGCGTGGCGCCCGGCTTCCCGGCCATCTGCACGGCTTCCGAGTAGCGCTTGGCGGAGACCATGAAGAGCGCGCCGAAGCCGGTGGTGATCAGAAACCAGCGGCTCAGGGGGATGCCGAGGGCGAGTCCGCCGATCACCGCGCGCATCAGGAAGCCGGTCGTGACGACGACGAGGTCGACCACCAGGACGTGCTTGAGGGCGAGGCAGTACGCCAGTTGCATGACCAGGTAGGCGGTCAGCAGGGCCGCGACCGCCGGTGAGCAGAGCCGGGCGGCCGCGAGGGGGGCGAGGACGCCGAGGGCGCCTCCCGCGGCGTACGCGACGGGTACGGGGACCCGGCCGGCGGCGACCGGGCGGTGCCGTTTGACCGGGTGGGCGCGGTCGGCCTCGGCGTCGCGGGCGTCGTTGACGAGGTAGACGGCGCTCGCGCAGGCGGTGAACAGGACGAAGACCAGGGCGAGGCGGCCCAGGGCGGGCGCGGAGGACAGTTCCCCGGCGGCTGCCGGGGCGGCGAGGACGAGGACGTTCTTGACCCACTGCCGGGGGCGTGCGGTGCGGACCAGGCCGCCCAGCAGGCCGCCGTAGCGGGGCGGGGCGGGGCGCTGCCGTTCGTCGCCGCGCTGTCCGAGGACCACCGTCTCAGTCACGGGCGCCGCCCCGCATCCAGTCGGCGCCCAGCGTGGCGGTGAGGGCGCCCAGCGCGGCGCCCGCCGCCACGTCGGAGGGGTAGTGGACGCCGCTGACCAGCCGGGACAGGCAGACCGCGGCGGCGACCGGCCAGACGGCGCGTACCCCGAGGGCGCCGAAGGCGAGGGCGGCGGCGGTGGCCGAGGTGGCGTGCGCGCTGGGGAAGGAGTACCGGCCGGCGGTGCGCATCAGGGGCCGGACGTGCGCGGGGCGCGGGCGGCGCACGACGCGCTTCACGCCCATGCCGGCGAGGTGGGCGCCCGCGGTGAGGGCGGTGCCGCGCAGCCAGGCGCCGCGCCGGGCGCCGTCCACGGCGGCTCCGGTGAGCCCGGCCGCGAGCCACAGCGCCCCGTGCTCGCCGGCGAAGGACAGGGCGCGGGCGGCACCGGCGACGCGGGGGTCGGCGGCGTACGCCGTGAGCGCCGAGACGATCCGGTGGTCCAGGTCGTCGGGGTGGTCGTCGAGGTCGTCCATGTGGACCCACTGTTCACCTCCGTACCGCCGGAACTCCGGAAAAACTCCGGCACTATTGAGCGACATCCCATTAATCACCCATTTCGGGGATGCAGTGGATGTTTCAGAACGAATGAGTGACAAAGGGGCGATACGGTCACCGCCATGTCCGCCGACACCGCTCCTCCCGCCGAAGGGGGCCCCGCCGTCGACCCGGGGCCCGTCGATCCGGGGCCCGTCACCTCGTGGGGGCCCGTCACCGGGTGGGGCCGCACCGCGCCCACCGCCGCCCTTCTGATCCGCCCCCGGACGTACGAGGAGGCGGCCGTCGCCGTCCGCGAGTGCGGCGCGCGGGGCGCCATCCCCCGGGGTCTTGGCCGGGCGTACGGCGACGCGGCGCAGAACGCGGGCGGCGCCGTGCTGGACATGACCGGCCTGGACCGCATCCACGCCATCGACGTCGAGGGCGGCACGGTGCTGTGCGACGCGGGTGTCTCCCTGCACCGGCTCATGGAGGTGCTGCTGCCGCTCGGCTGGTTCGTGCCGGTGACCCCCGGCACCCGGTACGTCACCGTCGGCGGGGCCGTCGGCGCCGACATCCACGGCAAGAACCACCACGTCGGCGGCGGTTTCTCCCGGCATGTGCTCGCCCTGGAGCTGCTCACCGCCGACGGGCGGGTGCGGAGCGTGGCGCGGGGCACGCCGCTGTTCGAGGCGACCACCGGCGGCATGGGCCTGACCGGCGTGATCCTCACCGCGACGGTGCGGCTCCAGCCGGTGCGGACCTCCCTGATGCTGGTGGACACCGAACGCGCCGACGACCTCGACGACCTGATGGCACGGCTCGCCGCCACCGACCACCGCTACCGTTACTCGGTCGCCTGGATCGACCTCCTCGCGCGCGGCGCCGCCACCGGGCGGGCCGTGCTCACGCGTGGCGACCACGCCCCCCTGGACGCGCTGCCCCGCCGCGCGCGGGCGCGGCGTGACCCGCTGGCCTTCCGCACCTCCCGGCTTCCGGCCGCCCCCTCCTTCGTCCCGGAGGGCCTGCTGACCCGGACGACGGTGGGCCTCTTCAACGAGTTCTGGTACCGCAAGGCCCCCCGGGCACGGACCGGCCGCCTCCAGCCCCTCCCGGCCTTCTTCCACCCCCTGGACGGTGTCCCGCACTGGAACCGGATCTACGGCCGCGGCGGCTTCGTCCAGTACCAGTTCGTCGTCGGCCACGGCCAGGAGGAGGCGCTGCACCGCATCGTGCGCCGGATCTCCGAGCGGCGCTGCCCGTCCTTCCTGGCGGTCCTCAAACGCTTCGGCGACGCCGACCCGGGCTGGCTCTCCTTCCCGGTGCCCGGCTGGACGCTGGCCCTGGACATCCCGGCCGGCCTGCCCGGTCTCGGCGCCTTCCTGGACGAGCTGGACGAGGAGGTGGCGGCGGCCGGCGGCCGGGTCTACCTCGCCAAGGACTCCCGGCTCCGCCCCGAACTGCTCACCGCGATGTATCCGCGCGTGGACGACTTCCGCGCCCTGCGCGCGGAACTGGACCCGCGCGGGGTGTTCACGTCCGACCTGTCCCGCCGGCTCGCTCTGTGAACCGGCCCGGGTAAACCCCTCAGCCCCTCCAAGAGATCAGGAGCCGCCGTGAAGGACGCCTTCGGCCTCCCCCAGTCCCTTCTCGTCCTCGGCGGTACGTCCGAGATCGCGCTGGCCACCGCGCGGCGCCTGATCGGCCGCCGCACCCGCACCGTCTGGCTGGCCGGCCGCCCCTCCCCCGGTCTCGACCTGGCCGCCGAGGAGCTGCGCGGACTCGGCGCCGAGGTCCGCACCGTCGCCTTCGACGCCCTGGACCCGGAGTCCCACGAGACCGTGCTCGGCAAGGTCTTCGCGGAGGGCGACGTCGACATGGTGCTGCTCGCCTTCGGCATCCTCGGCGACCAGGCGCACGACGAACGGCAGCCGGTGAGCGCCGTGCGGGTCGCCCAGACCAACTACACCGGCGCCGTCTCCGCCGGCCTGGTCGGCGCCGCCGCGCTCCAGGCGCAGGGCCACGGCTCGCTGGTCGTGCTCTCCTCCGTCGCCGGGGAGCGGGCCCGCCGCGCCAACTTCATCTACGGCTCCAGCAAGGCCGGCCTGGACGCCTTCGCCCAGGGGTTGGGCGACGCGCTGCACGGCACCGGCGTGCACGTCATGGTCGTACGCCCCGGCTTCGTCCGGTCGCGGATGACCGAGGGCCTGCCGGAGGCGCCGCTGGCGACCACCCCGGAGGCGGTCGCCGCGGCCGTGGAGCTGGGGCTGCGGCGGCGCTCGGAGACGGTGTGGGTGCCGGGCGCGCTGCGCCTGGTGATGTCCGCCCTGCGGCACCTGCCGCGGGGGGTGTTCCGGCGCCTGCCGGCGTAGCCGGACGAGGGTGCCGGGTCAGCGCGTGGGAAGTGAGCCGCGTTCGGCGTGGCCGCCCTGGGGCGGGACGACCGTGCTGCCGAAGGGGAACTCGCGCAGCTTGCGCCAGACCCCGTCGGCGCCCTGCTCGTAGAGCGCGAACCCGGTGCACGGCCACTCGGCCGTGTAGTCGGCCAGCTCCTCGAAGGCGCGGTCCATCGCCGCCTCCTCGATGCCGTGCGCCACCGTGACGTGCGGGTGGTACGGGAACTGCAGGTCGCGGGCGACCGGCCCGGAGGCGTCGCGGACCTGCTTCTGCAGCCAGGTGCAGGACTCGGCGCCCGCCACCACCTGGACGAAGACGACCGGCGACAGGGGACGGAACGTCCCGGTGCCGGAGAGCCGCATCGGGAAGGGCCGCCCGGCGGCCGCCACCTCCGCGAGGTGCGCCTCGATCGAGAGCAGCGCCGCGGCGTCGACCTCCGTCGGCGGCAACAGGGTGACGTGCGTGGGGATGCCGTGCGCGGCGGCGTCGCCGAAGCCCGCGCGCAGCTCCTGAAGCCGGCTGCCGTGGGGCTCCGGGACCGCGATCGACACGCCGATCGTTACGGTCCCCACGTCGTCTCCTGTCTTCTCATCGGTGTCGCCTTGTTGTCGACTGTACGGCCACGGCCGGGCCCCGGGCAGGCGCAGCCGACGTGATGTGCGGCGCGTGCGGGCGCGTTCAGTGCTTGGCGGGCAGGAAACCCACCCGCTCGTAGGTCCGGGAGAGGGTTTCCGCGGCGACGGCCCGCGCCTTCTCCGCGCCCTTGGCCAGGAGCGAGTCGAGCGTCTCCGGGTCGTCCAGGTAGCTCTGGGTGCGCTCCCGGAACGGTGTCACGAAGTCGACCACGACCTCGGAGAGGTCCGTCTTGAGCGCGCCGTAGCCCTTGCCCGCGTACTTCTCCTCCAGTTCCGCGATGCCCGCCCCGGTGAGGGTCGAGTAGATGGTGAGGAGGTTGCTGACGCCGGGCTTGGCGGCGGGGTCGTAGCGGACGACCGTGTCGGTGTCGGTGACGGCGCCCCTGACCTTCTTGGCGGTGGTCTTCGGTTCGTCCAGCAGGTTGATCAGGCCCTTGGGTGTGGACGCCGACTTGCTCATCTTGGCCGACGGCTCCTGGAGGTCGAAGATCTTCGCCGTCTCCTTGAGGATGTACGGCTCGGGGACCGTGAAGGTCTCCCCGAAGCGGCCGTTGAAACGCTCGGCGAGGTCGCGGGTCAGCTCGATGTGCTGGCGCTGGTCCTCGCCGACCGGGACCTCGTGGGCCTGGTAGAGGAGGATGTCCGCGACCTGGAGGATCGGGTAGGTGAACAGGCCCACGGAGGCCCGCTCGGCGCCCTGCTTGGCGGACTTGTCCTTGAACTGGGTCATGCGGCCGGCCTCGCCGAAGCCGGTCAGGCAGTTCATGATCCAGGCGAGCTGGGCGTGCTCGGGGACGTGGCTCTGGACGAAGAGCGTGCAGCGGTCCGGGTCGAGCCCGGCGGCCAGGAGCTGCGCGGCGGCCAGCCGGGTGTTGGCCCGCAGTTCCCTCGGGTCCTGCGGGACCGTGATCGCGTGCAGGTCGACGACCATGTAGAACGCGTCGTGGGTCTCTTGCAGGGCCACCCACTGGCGGACCGCGCCCAGGTAGTTGCCGAGGTGGAACGAGCCGGCGGTGGGCTGGATTCCGGAGAGCACGCGGGGACGTTCAGAGGCCATGCCCGTCATTCTCTCAGGTTCCGCGGGCCGCTCCGGAACGGGCCGGGCACCGGCCGGGCACGAGGGGGAAACGATCGTGCCCGGCGGGGTCACGGATCAGCCGAGGTCGATCTCCGGGTACAGCGGGAAGCCGGCCACCAGGTCGGTGGCGCGCCGGGAGATCTCGTCCGCGACCTTCGGGTCCAGGACGTGCTGGGCCTTGGAGGGGGCGCCCGACTTGGTGGTGCCGGGCCCGGTGGCGGTCAGGACGCGGTCGATGAGGCCGGCGACCTCGTCCATCTCGGCGGTGCCCAGGCCGCGGGTGGTCAGGGCGGGGGTGCCGATCCGGATGCCGGAGGTGTACCAGGCGCCGTTGGGGTCGGCCGGGACGGCGTTGCGGTTGGTGACGATGCCGGAGTCGAGGAGCGCGGCCTCGGCCTGCCGGCCGGTGAGGCCGTAGGAGCCGGCGACGTCGATCAGGTTGAGGTGGTTGTCGGTGCCGCCGGTGACCAGGGTGGCGCCGCGCTTGAGCAGGCCCTCGGCGAGCGCGCGGGCGTTGTCCACGATGCGCTGGGCGTAGTCCTGGAAGGCGGGCTGCCGGGCCTCGGCGAGGGCGACGGCCTTGGCGGCCATGACGTGCGGGAGCGGGCCGCCGAGGACCATGGGGCAGCCGCGGTCGACCTGGTCCTTGAGGGAGTCGTCGCACAGCACCATGCCGCCGCGCGGGCCGCGCAGCGACTTGTGGGTGGTGGTGGTGACGATCTGGGCGTGCGGGACCGGGTCGAAGTCGCCGGTCAGCACCTTGCCGGCGACGAGGCCGGCGAAGTGCGCCATGTCCACCATGAGCGTCGCGCCGACCTCGTCGGCGATCTCGCGCATGATCCGGAAGTTCACCAGCCGGGGGTAGGCGGAGTAGCCGGCGACGAGGATCAGCGGCTTGAACTCGCGGGCGGTGGCGCGCAGGGCCTCGTAGTCGATCAGGCCGGTGGCGGGGTCGGTGCCGTAGGAGCGCTGGTCGAACATCTTGCCGGAGATGTTCGGGCGGAAGCCGTGGGTGAGGTGGCCGCCGGCGTCCAGGGACATGCCGAGCATCCGCTGGTTGCCGAAGGCGCCGCGCAGTTCGGCCCAGTCGGCGTCGGTGAGGTCGTTGATCTGGCGGACGCCGGTCTTCCGCAGGAAGGGCACCTCGACGCGGGCGCCGAGGACGGCCCAGAAGGCGACGAGGTTGGCGTCGATGCCGGAGTGCGGCTGGACGTAGGCGTGGCGGGCGCCGAACAGCTCCCTGGCGTGCTCGGCGGCCAGCGACTCGACGGTGTCGACGTTGCGGCAGCCGGCGTAGAAGCGGCGGCCGACGGTGCCCTCGGCGTACTTGTCGCTGAACCAGTTGCCCATCGCCAGGAGGGTGGCCGGGGAGGCGTAGTTCTCGGAGGCGATCAGCTTGAGCATCTCGCGCTGGTCGGCGACCTCCTGCCCGATGGCGTCGGCGACGCGCGGCTCGACGGCGCGGATCACGTCGAGGGCGGCGCGGTAGGCGGTGGACGCGGGGGACAGGGGCGCGGACGTGTCAGACATCGGGGACCTCCGGACGTGGCGTTCGGCGTACACGGTTCGGCCCAGGCGCACGGCACACATTCCCGTTCGGGCCGCTCCCCGATGGTCGGTCCCATCCCAGCGCGCCAGTCACGGCCCCGCCGTCAGCCTACCGGACCGCGTCCGCCGGGGGCCGGACGGCCGCCACGGGCTGCCGTACGGCCGTCATCGGCTGCCGTACGGCCGTCACCGGTTGCCGTACGCCGTCACAGGATCACGTGCGGCAGGAAGCGGGCGTACTCGTCGGTGATCAGGCCGGCCGACTCCCGGATGCCGAGGCCCGCCGACTCGTTCTCCACCACCCAGGCGCCGAGGACCACGCGGTTGCCGTCGAAGTCGGGCAGCGGGGCCAGCTCCTGGTAGCAGCAGGGTTCGTCGCGGGGGCCGGGGGCGGTGCCGGCCTGGTGGATCGTGACGCCCGCGCCCTCGCGGCCCAGGAGGGGCTTGGCGACCCAGCCGGTGCCGCCGGCCAGCTCGCGGGGGCCGTCCAGGTAGGCCGGGAGGAGGTGGGGGTGGCCGGGGTACAGCTCCCAGAGGATGGCGAGCAGGGCCTTGTTGCTGAGCAGCATCTTCCAGGCGGGTTCGATCCACAGGGTGGTGCCGGTGCCGCCGCCGTTGTCGAGGGTGTCCAGGACGTGGCCGGCGAAGCGGTCGGTGGTGAGCCACTCCCACGGGTAGAGCTTGAAGCAGCTTCGGATGAAGCGGAGCCTGTTGTCGACGAAGCGGCCGGAGAGGCGGTCCCAGCCGATCTCCTCCACGGAGATCCAGTCGGTCTCCAGGCCGGCCTGCTCGGCGGTCTCCTTGAGGTAGGCGACGGTCATGAGGTCCTCGCCGAGTTCGTCGGCGGAGGAGTGCGCGAAGTACAGGGGGCTGCCCGGGGGCAGCAGGGCGGCCTGCTTCTTCCAGGCGTCGATCAGCCGCTCGTGCAGGGAGTTCCACTGGTCGGCGCCGGGGAAGCGCTCCTCCATCCAGAACCACTGCGGGGACGCCGCCTCGACCAGGGAGGTGGGGGTGTCGGCGTTGTACTCCAGCAGCTTGGCCGGGCCGGTGCCGTCGTACCGCAGGTCGAAGCGGGCGTAGACGGAGGGGAGTTCGGCGCGGCGCCGCCAGGCCTCGGCGACCGCGCGGGCCACCTGGGGGTCGGTGATGCCGAGGTCGGCGAAGCGGTCGGCGGCGACGATGTGCTCGGCGGCGGCCAGGCACATCCGGTGCAGTTCCTCGACCGTCTCCTCCAGCGCCTCGATCTCCGCCAGGGAGAAGACGTAGTAGGCGCTCTCGTCCCAGTAGGGGCGCAGGGAGCCGTCGGGGTAGCGGGTGAGGGGGTAGATCAGCCCCTGTTCCTCGACGGTCTGCTGCCAGCCGGGGCGGGGCTCGATGGTGCGGCGTTCCATGGGCGCGTCCTCGCTTCGCGGGCGGTGTGCGGCGGCCGGCTCAGCCGCCGCCGCTGCCGGACGAGGAGCAGCCGAGGCCGCCGCGGTCGACGGCCTCGTCGCGGCTGAAGGTGCCGTCGTCGGCGTAGCCGCGGCTGACGTCGGCGTCGTAGTACCAGTCGGCGTCGGAGACGGTGGAGCGGACGTTCCCCTTGCCCTTGCCCTTGCCCTTGCTCTTGCCCTTGCCCTTGCTCTTGCCCTTGCTGACGGAGCCCGAGGAACCGCTGCCGGAGTTGCAGTTCTTGTCGGCGACGACCTTGTAGCCGTTGGTGAAGTCGTAGCTGTCGCGGTCGACGCAGCGGCGGTCCGGGTCCGAACCGCACGCGCTCAGGGTCGCCGCGAGGACTCCCATCCCGCCGAGCACCACCGTGCTCGACCGCAGCCGCCGCCGGGTCTCCGCCATGTTCCTGTCTCCCCGTCGTCCGGTCGTATGAAGGCAGTACGAAAGGCAGTTGGGCCGTTCAGGTGTACGGCCACCGCCGGGGGTGGATGCTACGGCAGTACGCGGCACAGGGCGTCGAGCGCCCCCGTCCAGGCGTGGTCGGGCGGGGTGCCGTAGCCGACGACGACGGCGTCGAGCGGGTCGAGCACCGCCTGCGGGTGGCGGAACCTGGCCAGGCCGTACAGGGCGATGTTCTGCCAGGTGGCGAGACGGACGACGGAGCGTTCGGTGCCGGCGGGCAGGCGGAGCACGGCGTGCTGGCCGGCCGCGATGCCGGTGGCCCGGGTTCCGGGAGCGCGGGCGGCGAGCGCGGTGACCAGGGCGTCGCGGCGGCGGCGGTAGCGCAGGCGGGCGGCGCGCAGATGCCGGTCGTAGGCGCCGGAGGTGAGGAACTCGGCGAGGGTGAGCTGCTCCAGGGCGCCGCAGACGTCGACGTGTCCCTTGGCGGCCACCACCTCGTCGACGAACCCCGGGGGGAGCACCGCCCAGCCCAGGCGCAGGCCGGGGGCGAGGGACTTGCTGGCGGTGCCGAGGTGGACGACGCGGTCGGGGTCGAGGCCCTGGAGGGCGCCGACGGGCTGGCGGTCGTAGCGGAACTCGCCGTCGTAGTCGTCCTCCAGGACCAGGGCGCCGGTGCGGCGGGCCCAGTCCACGACGGCCGCGCGCCGGTCGGGGTGGAGGGCCAGGCCCATGGGGAACTGGTGGGCGGGGGTGAGCAGCACCGCCCCGGCCTCCCCGGCGGGTGCGCGGGGGTCGGTGCCCAGGTCGTCGTAGGGCAGTGGGACGGTGCGCAGTCCGGCGGCGGTGAGCAGGTCGCGGTGGACGTCCAGGCCGTAGGACTCGACGGCGACGGTGTGCACGCCCCGGCTCCGCAGGGCCTGGCCGAGCAGCGACAGGGCGTGCGCGAAGCCGCCGCTGACCAGGATGTGCTCGGGGTGGGCGCGTACGCCTCGGGCCCGGGAGAGGTAGCCGGCGAGGGCGGCGCGCAGTTCGGGGCGGCCGCGCGGGTCGCCGTAGCCGAGGGCCTCGTGGGGGGCGGCGGTGAGGGCGCGGCGGGCGGCCTTGAGCCACTCGGCGCGGGGGAAGGAGGAGAGGTCGGGGTTGCCGGGGCGCAGGTCGTAGGCGGGGCGGGCGGGCGCCTCGGTGCGGGGCGCGGGGGCGGTGGGCGGGGTGGCGACCGCGCGGTCGGCGACCCGGGTGCCGGAGCCCTGGCGGGCGGTGAGCCAGCCCTCGGCGACGAGGTCGGCGTAGGCGTCGGCGACGGTGTTGCGGGCGATACCGAGGTCGGCGGCGAGGGTGCGGGAGGAGGGCAGCCGGGTGCGGGGGGCGAGGCGGCCGGTGCGGACGGCGTCGCGCAGGGCGTCGGTCAGTCCCCGGCGCAGGCCCGGACCGGTCGGTTCCAGATGCAGGTCGATGCCGAGAGTGGCCCAGGGTTCCGCCATGGAAATGGACCATACTCCTGGGCTGCTTCGTTCCTAGGGTCGAGACCATGACGACCACGACCACGACCACGACCGAGACCACCGGGACAGCGGGCGGCGGGACCGCGGGGGGCGGGACCGCCGGGACCGCGGGGGGCGGGACCGCCGGGACCGCGGGGGGCGGGGCCCCCGCCACCGGCCGTTACGCCGAGGAGCACCCGCCCCGCCTTCAGTGGGCCAAGCACGCCCCCGACGTGTACAAGGCGATGCTGGGGCTCGACGCCGCTGCCCGGCGGGGGCTGGACGGGAAGCTGTGCGAGCTGGTGAAGATCCGCGCCTCGCAGCTCAACCACTGCGCGTTCTGCCTGGACATGCACACCAAGGACGCGCTCGCGGCGGGCGAGAGCGTCGAGCGGATCGTGCAGCTCAGCGCCTGGGACGAGTCGCGGCACTTCTACACGGAGAAGGAGCTGGCGGCGATCGAGCTGACCGAGGCGGTCACCGTGCTGACCGACGGTTTCGTGCCGGACGAGGTGTACGGGAGGGCGGCCGCGCACTTCGAGGAGGCGGAGCTGACGCGGTTGATCGCCGCGATCACGGTGATCAACGCGTGGAACCGGTTCGGTGTGACCTGCCGGCTGGCGCCGGGGCACTACCGGGCGGGGCAGCACGCGTGACGGCTCGTACGACGCATCTGGACAGCCGGGGTCCGCTCCGCGATGCGGGCGGTGAGCGCCGCCGCGAAGAAGGGGTTCGGTGATCCGGCCCTCGCGGAGCCGGTGCGGATCCGCGCCTCGCGGATCAACCACTGCGCGTTCTGCCTCTGCGGCCGCTGGTCACGGGCCGGGAGGAGGCGGGGCGGGCCGGGTGGGTCAGCCGGTGAACCAGCGGACGGGCTTGGGCGCGAGGTTCTGGTAGACGTGTTTGCTCTCGCGGTACTCGGCGAGGCCCGCGGGGCCCAGTTCGCGGCCGGTGCCGCTCTTGCCGAAGCCGCCCCACTCCGCCTGCGGGAGGTAGGGGTGGAAGTCGTTGATCCATACGGTGCCGTGGCGCAGGCGTCCCGCGACCCGGCGCGCACGGCCCGCGTCGGCGGTCCAGACGGCGCCCGCGAGCCCGTACTCCGTGTCGTTGGCGAGGGCGACGGCCTCGTCCTCGGTGCGGAAGGTCTCGACGGTGAGGACCGGTCCGAAGACCTCCTCGCGGACCACCCGCATCTCCCGGTGGCAGTGGTCGAGGACGGTCGGTTCGTAGAAGTAGCCCTCGGCGGGGCGGACGGCGGACGGCTCGGGGCGGCGGCCGCCGCAGCGTGACAGGGCGCCCTCGGCGAGCGCGGAGGCGACGTACTCCTCGGTCCTGGCGCGCTGCGCCGCGGAGACGAGGGGGCCGCACTCGACGCCGTCCTCGGTGCCGCGGCCGAGGCGGATGCGGGCGGCGCGGCGGGCGAGTTCGGCGACGAAGCGTTCCCGCAGCGGCTCCTCGACGATGAGGCGGGAGCCGGCCGAGCAGACCTGGCCGCTGTGCAGGAACGCGGCGTTGAGGGCCTGGTCGACGGCGGTGTCGAAACCCTCGTCGGTGGCGCAGGCGTCGGCGAAGACGACATTGGGGTTCTTGCCGCCGAGTTCGAGGGCGACCTTCTTCACGGTGTCGGCGGCGGCCCGGGCCACCTTGACGCCGCTGGTCAGGCCGCCGGTGAAGGAGACCAGGTCGACGCCGGGGTGCTCGGCGAGCCGGGCGCCGACGGTGTGGCCGGGCCCGGTGACGAGGCCCGCGACCCCGGCCGGCAGCCCCGCCTCCACCAGCAGGCCGATCAGGGCGACCGTGGTCAGCGGGGTGATCTCGCTGGGCTTGAGTACGAAGGTGTTGCCGGCCGCGAGCGCGGGCGCGACCTTCCAGCTCGCCTGGAGCAGCGGATAGTTCCAGGGCGTGATCAGCGCGCAGACGCCGACGGGTTCGTGGACGACGACGCTGTGGATGTCGGGCGTGCCGGCGTCGACCACCCGGCCCGGTGCCTCGGCGGCGATCAGGTCGGCGAAGTAGCGGAAGGCGTCGGCGACGCAGTCCACGTCGACCCGGCCCTCCTCGACCGTCTTGCCCGCGTCCCGGCTCTCCAGCAGGCCGATCCGCTCCCGGTCGCGCGTGAGGAGAGCGGCGACGCGGCGCAGCAGGGCGGCGCGTTCGGCGACCGGGGTGTGGGGCCAGGGGCCCTCGTCGAAGGCGCGGCGCGCGGCGGCCACCGCGAGGTCGGCGTCCTGCTCGTCGCCCTCCGCGACGACGGCGAACGGCCGGGCGTCCGCCGGGTCCACGATCTCCCGCGTGGCACCGGAGGACGCGGCCCGCCACTCGCCGCCCACATGAACGGTCCGCTGCGCCCGCTCGGCCTGTGGTGCCGTTCCGTCCGCCGTGATGCGCGCCATGATCCGGTACGTACCTTCCCTCTTCGCTGTTCCCTCGGACCTCGGGGTCACCGAGGGACCCGTCCGGCGTGACCGGAAGGGCCCCCGGCCGGCGTGACCGGAAGGGCCCCCGTCCGGCGTGACCGGAAGGGCCCCCGTCCGGCGTACCGGAAGGGGGCCCGTCGACTGCTGCGGGTGGGGCTCAGAGGAGGCCGAGGGCGCGGACCGCGTCGCGCTCCTCCGCCAGCTCCTGGACGGAGGCGTCGATACGGGAGCGGGAGAAGTCGTTGATCTCCAGGCCCTGGACGATCTCGTACGTGCCGTCCTTGACGGTGACCGGGAAGGAGGAGATGAGGCCCTCGGGGACGCCGTAGGAGCCGTCGGACGGGATGCCCATGGAGACCCAGTCGCCGTCGGCCGTGCCGTTGACCCAGGTGTGCACGTGGTCGATGGCGGCGTTGGCGGCGGAGGCGGCCGACGAGGCGCCGCGGGCCTCGATGATGGCCGCGCCGCGCTTGGCGACGGTCGGGATGAACTCCTCGGCCAGCCACTTCTCGTCGTTGACGGCCTCGGCGGCGTTCTTGCCGGCGACCGTGGCGTGGAAGATGTCCGGGTACTGGGTGGCGGAGTGGTTGCCCCAGATCGTCAGCTTCCTGATCTCCGAGACCGGGACGCCGGTCTTCTTCGAGAGCTGGGTCAGCGCGCGGTTGTGGTCCAGTCGGGTCATCGCGGTGAACCGCTCGGCGGGCACGTCCGGCGCGGCGGCCTGGGCGATCAGCGCGTTGGTGTTGGCCGGGTTGCCCACGACCAGGACGCGTACGTCGTCGGCGGCGTGGTCGTTGATGGCCTTGCCCTGCGGCTTGAAGATGCCGCCGTTGGCCTCCAGGAGGTCACCGCGCTCCATGCCCTTGGTGCGGGGGCGGGCGCCGACGAGCAGACCGACGTTGGTGCCGTCGAAGGCGACGTTCGGGTCGTCGGTGATCTCGATGCCCTGCAGCAGGGGGAACGCGCAGTCGTCCAGCTCCATCGCCGTGCCCTCGGCGGCCTTCAGCGCGGGAGTGATCTCCAGCAGGCGCAGCTTGACCGGCACGTCCGCGCCGAGGAGCTGGCCGGAGGCGATGCGGAAGAGGAGGGCGTAACCGATCTGGCCGGCCGCGCCGGTGACGGTGACGTTCACGGGAGTGCGGGTCATGGCGTTCTCCGTATGGCTGCTGGCGGTGGGGCGTCCCAGCCCCGCTACGTTTGATCGATCTCTCGGTATCAAGAGACCGACCCGGCGGTCAGGCTATCGCGCATCCAGGATGCCGGACGTCCGGGTCGGTGTGGCCCGGCCCACAGGGCCGCGGTCCGCGGCGGGGCGGTCCGGGGCGGTCCGGGGGACGGCGTTCGTGGCGTGACTGCCGCGCACACCGAGAGGCGGTCGCCTGTCCGGGGGGGGAACGGAGACGACCGCCTTGAGGGGGCGCCCGTTGACGGGCTCCCGTGGGGGTACTGTGCGCGTGCCCGGGACGGCGTCGGTCATGCCTGTCCCCGGCGCGTGGATTTCTGCGGCTGGTAGCGCGGTGCGCCACGGCGGTGGTGCTGTGCGCGCCGCCCGCGCCGCCCGCGCGGGTCGCGTGCGCCGCCCCGCCCGCGCCCGGGGCCCTGCTCCGTACAGCCCTGCTCCCCGTGCAGCCCTACTCCGTGCAGCCCTTCTGTCCGGACGCCAGTGTCACGCACGCCGTGGCGTCGGTGGCGTTCTTGACCGCCACCATCGGCGTGTACGCGATCGTGTCGCCGGCCGTGGTGATCGAGCCGGTCAGTTCGGCCTCGCCCACGCTCACCGCGACCTCGTCGCCCTGTCCGGCCTGGGTGACCCGGCCCCAGGCGGTGCCGCAGGTCTCGCTGTACCGGACCTCGACCAGGGCCGTGCCGACGGTGACCGTCCGTTCGGTGGTCACGAGGTCGCCGCCGCACCCCATGGCCTCGGCGTCCTTGCCGGTGCACTGGTCGCCGCCGCACTTCACCCCGGGCGGCAGGTCGGCGTCGGTGCTGAGGGTGGGCGAGGGTGAGGGTTCGGCCCGGCGCTCCCCTTCTCCCCTGTCATCGAGCAGGAGGAAGGCGCCGACGAGCACCACCAGGACACCGACCGCACCCGCGACGAACGTCGTCAGCCGCTTGCCGCCGCGCCGGGGCGAGGCACCTCCCCGGCCACCGGGCGGCGGCCCGACCCGCCCGCCCGGTCCGTCCGGCCCGCCGGAGGGCCGGACGGTTCGCGGACGCGGGGCACGCGCGGTGCCCGGACCGCCCAGAGCCATCGTGGCGTCCCGCACGGGAACGCCGGCCGTGCCGTTCGCACCGGGGCCGCCGGGCCTGCCGCCGGGTGCCACGGCCTGGCCCCGGCCGGAGGGCGACGGTCCCCGGTAGCCCGCCATTCCCCAGGAGTTGACGCCGGACGGAGTTCCGGGGACCGCGTCGGAAGGCTCCTCGGGGGCCGCCGGCGCCACGGTGGCACCGCCGCCCCCCTTGCCTCCGTTCCCGATGCTCCAAGCGGGACCGTTCCGCCGGCCCGCCGAGTCGGCGCTGTCCGCGGCCGTCGGCTGCGCGGGGACCGGCGGCAGCGTGGGCGCCACCCCGGCCGGTCCCGCGATCCCGGTCATGAGCACGGCGCTGCCGCCGCGCCTGCCGCCCCGGCCACCACTCGCACCCGCCCCGCCCCCGGCACCCCCGGCGCCCTCGGTGCCCGCAGTGCCCCCGGCCCCGTCCCCGGCCTCCCCCCTGACCTCATCCTCGGTCCCCGCAGGAGGCGCACCCAGTGCCGTGCGCGCCTGCGAGATCCGGATCGCCTCCATGGTCAGGTCGTGCCGCATCTCCGAGCGGCTCCACACCCGTTCGGCCAGCTCCCACATGGTGGTCAGGTGGACCGGATTGGTCCGGGTGACCTCGGCCAGCGCCACGACCGCGCCCTTGGGCGCCAGCAGCCGGCCGTTGAGGTACCGCTCCCAGGACGTCTTGCTGTAGCCCGTGGCGTCGGCCAGCGCCGCGATGCTCAGTTCGCCGCGGTCGACGAGCCGGCGCAACTGGCCGGCGAACTCTCTGATCTGTGGATCGAGTTCGTCGGGCAGGGCCTTCCAACGAGGCATTGCTTCTCCTCTTCCCCCCGGACGACGTGCTGGTCGTTCCCGGTGCGCGGTGCTCTGCGCCGAGTCTTCCACCGGCGCTCCCGTGCGCCCAAACGAACAGCGGGCCGACTGCGCGAGACGCCCCGAGCCGTCCCGATTGACCAAGTCAACCCGATGTCGGGCGGCTTGACGAGCTATCCGCGAACTTGTCGGCACTTCGTCATACGCATCGCACATGTACGGTCACGCCGGGCGCACGGGCCACCCAGTTCACGTACTCGGTAGCGGAACTGTCACTTCCGTGCCACAGCGCCCGGACAGGCGTTGAACAGCCGGTCCGGCGTGCAGGAGGGTGGAGCACGGACCGCGGCCCGTCCTCCCACGGGGGAGAGGACGGGCCGCGGTCCACGGCATCCGGTCCGTGGGGGATACGGGTACGGGCTACTCGCTGCTCACCGTGAAGTGCAGCGTGTCCTTCAGGAACGGGATCTGCAGCAGCGGATCGGGCTGGACCATCATCGCCAGCAGGACGATGACCAGGCCGAGCACGCCGTAGGTGGCGATGTCGGTGAAGCGGGACCGTACGGCGAGCATGCCGACGTCCGGCACGAACCAGCGCAGCGCGGCGCCGCCCAGCAGCGCGAGGCCGATGACGAGCGTCCCGAGCCGGAACAGGTCCAGCGCGGTCAGCAGCAGCCCGAGCCCGACCACGCCGACCACGGCGAGCACCGGCCACTGCCGGGCGGGTGCCGGGGCGTCGCGGGGCGCGGCCCGGCCGCCGCCCTCGGGGCGGGCGGTGTCCCGGGTGAACAGCGGGAAGCGGCGCGTGGTGCGGCGCGGCCTGCCCTGGGCGTCGGGGGCGCTGACCGGGTCCCGGACGGTGAGCGCGCCGGCGCCCTCACCGAAGTCCCCGGCCTCGTCGAGATCCCTCACCGCGTCGACGTCGCCCGTCCCCTCGGCGTCCCCCGCCGCGTCGAAATCCCTCGCCGCGTCGGCGGCCGTCCCCCCGGACACCTCACGCCCGTCGGCCGCGGGGCCCGCGGCCTCGTGCGTGGCCTTTCCCTCAGCCGGCACTGCGCTCGGCCGCCTCGACCACGTTCACGAGAAGCTGGGCCCGGGTCATGGGGCCGACGCCGCCGGGGTTCGGGGAGATCCAGCCGGCGACCTCGGCGACACCCGGGTGGACGTCGCCCACGATCTTGCCCTCGGCGTTGCGCGAGACGCCGACGTCGAGGACAGCCGCGCCCGGCTTGACGTCCTCGGGGCGGACCAGGTGCGGGAAGCCGGCCGCGGCGACGATGATGTCCGCCCGCCTGAGGTGGGCGGCGAGGTCACGGGTGCCGGTGTGGCACTGGGTCACGGTGGCGTTCTCGCTGCGCCGGGTGAGCAGCAGCGGCATCGGCCGGCCGATGGTGACACCGCGGCCGACGACCACGACCTCCGCGCCCTTGATCTCGACGCCGTGGCGGCGCAGCAGGGTGAGGATGCCGTTGGGGGTGCAGGGCAGCGGCGCCGGCTCGCCCAGGACGAGGCGGCCGAGGTTCATCGGGTGCAGGCCGTCGGCGTCCTTGTCGGGGTCGATCAGCTCCAGGATGCGGTTCTCGTCGATGCCCTTGGGCAGCGGGAGCTGGACCAGGTAGCCGGTGCAGGCCGGGTCCTCGTTCAGCTCGCGGACGACCGCCTCGATCTCCTCCTGCGTCGCCGTGGCCGGCAGTTCGCGCTGGATGGAGGCGATGCCGACCTGGGCGCAGTCGCGGTGCTTGCCGGCGACGTACTTCTGGCTGCCGGGGTCGTCACCGACGAGGACGGTGCCGAGGCCGGGCGTGATGCCCTTCTCCTTCAGCGCCGCCACGCGGGCGGCCAGTTCGGACTTGATCGCGGCTGCGGTGGCCTTGCCATCGAGAATCTGGGCGGTCATGCCCCCATCCTCGCGGATGACCGGCCTTCTGTTCCAATCCGTCCGCCGTGCGGTCACCGGCCACGAGGCGACCCGGAGGCGATCAGGAGGCGGCCGGGAGGCGATCAGGAGGCAACCGGGCAGGCCGGGACGGGTCCCGCCGTATCCGCCCATGATCACGGATGTTGCACTTGCACAACGGGTGAAGCCGGTGGCTGGACAAGGAAAGGGCCGGTCACGAACGATTGACGGGCACAGTGCCGCGGGGCAGTACCGGGGGGGACGAACCGCATCGCAGACCTTCCTCCGAGCCGTGCCGCGCGTCGTCCCCGCAGGTGATCGCAAACGGAGGAAGGACCGCCATGAGTTTCGGCGACCCGAACAACCCCTACGGCCCCCCGCAGGGCCAGCCGGGACATGACGCCCCGCAGGGCCGGCCCGGACACGACGCGCCGCAGGGCCAGCAGCCACCCGGGTACGGCTATCCGCAGGGCCAACAGCCCGGGTACGGCTACCCGCAGCAGCCCGCCGGCCAGCCCGGTTACGGCTACCCCTCGGCGCCGCCGGTCCAGGGCTACGGCGGCGGGGGTTACCCGGCCCCGCCCGCGGTCATGCCCGGCAGTGTGCGGGCCGCGCGCGTGATGCTGTTCGTGCTCGGCGCGCTCCAGGCGCTCGGCGGCATCGCGCTGATGGCGGCCAGCGCCTGGTTCGCCGACCGCTTCGAGGACACGATCTCCTCCGACTCGTCCCTCTCCGCCGAGGACGTGGACACCGCGACCAGCGTCGGTACGGGCGTCATCATCGGCATGGGCGTGCTCGTCCTCGCGTTCGCGGTCTGGGCGATCCTCACCGGCGTCAAGATCGCCACCGGCCGGGGCGGGGCGCGGGTCTCCGCGATCATCTACTCCTCGCTGGTCGTGCTGTTCTCCCTGCTCAGCCTGCTCACCGCCAACGTCTTCGCGCTGATCAGCCTGGTCCTCGGCATCCTGATCATCGTGTTCTGCGCCAACAAGAACGGCAGCTACTGGTTCAACCGGCCGCAGTACTGATCCGCTCCGCGCCACCGCGCGCTCCCGGTCGTCACGTCTCAGGGCCGTGTCTCACCCGAACGAGGGGGACACGGCCCTGACGCGTCGCCCTACTCTGAGGTAGGTAGCCGTCAGGCACGGGGAGACGCACCTTGTACAGCATCATCGTGGTACCTCCGCCGACCACGGAGCGCGGACGCGACGACACCGGCAGCGACCGTACGCAGCTCCGGCTCGCGCCCGGCGAACGGCTCGTCTTCGGGCGGGCCGCGCCCCCGGGCGGCCTGCCGATCGCGCACGAGGGGGTCTCCCGGAGAGCCGGTGAGATCATCGCGCGGGGCACCTTCTGGACGCTCAGCAACCTCTCGGCCCACCAGACGTACGTGGTGGAGAACCCGGAGGGGGCCGGCGAGCACATCAAGGTGGCGCCGGGCCGGCTGGACGCACCCGTGCCGTTCGAGTTCTCGCGGATCGTGCTGCCCGCGGCCGGTGACCTGCTGCCGCTGGAGGTGTGGGCGCCGCGCCACGACTATCTGCGCGACGAGGACGGCGCCGCCGAGGGCGAGGTGACCGCCCCGGCCTTCTCCGTGGACCGCACCAAGCGCTACTTCGCCGTCCTGGCCGCCCTGTGCGAGCCACGCCTGCGCGGTACGCCGCACGCCGCGCTGCCCACCGTCGAGCAGGTCGTGGAGCGGCTCCGCCCGGCCTGGCCGGCCGCCTCCCGCACCTCGGTGCAGTGGAACATCGACTACCTCGCGGTGAAACTGCGGCTGAAGCCGGGCCCGGAGACCGCGGAGCCCGGCCCGCGCCTGAACGGCAAGAAGGAGACGCTGGTCTCCCTGGCGCTCCGCTTCGACCTGGTCCGGGAGGACGACCTGGTCGTCCTGGCGAGACCGGCGGCACCCGCGTCCGGGCGGGCCGCGCGGTGACCGAGGTGTACGCCGTGCCGGTCCCGAAGGGGTACCGGGTGGGCGACTGGGAGGTGCGGGAGCCGATCGCGACGGGGGCGTTCGGCAGCGTGTACGAGGGACGGCACCGGCCGGCCGGCGGCGGGGCGGCCGAGGGACTGCCGAGGACGGCGGCGCTGAAGTTCCTGCCGACCGGCACCGCGACCCCGCGCCGCCTCGCCCACCTGCGCGAGCTGATCGACCGCGAGGTCGAGCTGCTGCGCCGCCTCAGGCAGCCCCGGCTGATCCGGATATACGACACCCTCACCGTCGACGACCCCGCCCGGCCCGCCCTCGACGGCGCCACCGTCCTCGTCCTGGAGCGGGCGGAGCGTTCGCTGGCCGCGCTGCTCGCCGGGCCGCCCCGGCCGGCCGCCGGGCCCGCGCTGCTGGCGCAGATCTGCGAGGGTCTGGCCCAGTTGCACGGGGCGGGCTGGGTGCACGGAGACCTGAAACCGGCCAACGTGCTGCTGATGAAGGACGGCTCGGCCCGGCTGGCCGACTTCAACATGGCCGCCGAACTGGAGGGCACCCACGCCTACACCCCGGCCTTCTCCACCCCCGACTACACCCCGCCCGAGCTGCTCTGGTCGGAGATCGGGGAGCGCGGCCACCGCATCCGCCCCTCCACCGACGTGTGGGCGTTCGGCATCCTCGCCCACCTGGTCCTCACGGGGACGTTCCCGCTGCCCGGCGGCAGCCCGACGGCCCGCCGGGACGCGGCGGTCGCCTACGCCCGGGGCGACGAGGAGCTGCGCCTGTCGCCCGGACTGCCGGAACCCTGGCGGGAGATCGTGCGCGCCTGCCTGGCCCGTACGCACCGCGAGCGGGTCGGCACGCCCGCGCTGGCGCGGCGGGTGGCCGCCGTCTCCGGCGGGGCGGGCCGGTTCCCGCCGCGCCGCGCCCGCGTCCGCAGCCGTGCCCGTACCCGTGGCTGGCGGACGGCGGTCGCCGGCGCGGCCGCGGTCGTCGCGCTCGGCTACGGCGTCAGCGTGCTGACCGGTGCCGGGGCCGGGCGGGGGGCCGGCGGTGCGAGCGCCGGCGGCGCCGTGAACGTCGCCGCGGCCTCCTACGGCGCCGAGGAACTGCGCACCGACCGGGGCGTGCCGCCCGCCTACCGCCTGCTGATCGTCGAGACGGCACGCGACTGCGGCCGCAAGGAGGTCTCCGCGGTCCTGATCGCGGCGATACTGAAGGTGGAGAGCGACTTCGATCCGCTGCTCGCCGATCCCGCGACGGACGAGTACGGCATCGCCCGCTGGACCCCGTCCGTGCTTCGCTGGTGGATGAACGAGGACGGCTCCCCCGGCGAGACCGTCCCCGAACCCCCGTTCCCGCCCGCGGAGTCCGTGCCGGCGATGGGCCGTTACCTGTGCTGGATCGCGCCCCGCCTGGACACCGCCCTGCCGGGCGACCGGCGGACGCTGATCGCCGCCGCCTACCGGACCTCGTACCGGAAGGTGAACGACGCGGGCGGAGTTCCCCCGAAGCAACGTGCCTACGCCGCCCGCGTCGGTCACTACCTCAAGGAGTACACCCCGCCGGGACGCGAGTGACCCTGAGAGTTGCGAGGTACCCCGCGGCGGCCGTCCCGGGCACGGTGAGAGCACACCGCTTCGGCGGAACGACCACCGACGTTCATGGGGGAACACCAGTGAACATCCTCAAGTCCGCAGTAACGCTCGTCGCCGGCGCCGCCGCTCTGATCGCCGGCACCACGGTCGCGGCCACCGCCGCCGACCCGGCCGGCCTCCGGGCCGCCTCTCTGCGGCAGGCCGCCGACAAGGTGCTCGCCGACCGTCACCAGCCCCTGAGCGTGTCCGCCGACGCCGTCCGCTACGAGGGCCTGACCGTCACCGACGCGCCCAGGACCAAGGCGGCCCAGGACCTCGCCTGCGCCTACGGCCACCTGTGCATGATCGTCAACGGCACCAAGTTCGACTTCTACAAGTGCCAGACGTGGAACGTGACCAACTGGTCCGGCAACGGCCCGTTCACCAACAACCAGACCTCGGGCACGGTCGCCAAGTTCAACAACAAGGACGGCAGCGTCCGCTGGACGTCGAGGGCCTACCAGGCCGGCACGGCCACCTGGGACCCGATCTGGTCCGTGCGCCCCTGCTGATCCGCCCGCAGGCCGCATGGCCCCCGGCCCCGGGGACGGCCGGGGGCCATGCCCGCGCCCGCGAACCCGCTGAATCCGCCGACCCGGGAGGAGGCGGTCCTCGTGGATCGGACAGGGGGACGAGTCCATGTACAGCGTCATCGTCGTGCCGCCGGCCTGTGCCGGGCCGGCGGGTCAGATCAGGATCAGCTCGGGTGAGCGGCTCCCGTTCGGCCGCGAGGAGACGGACGGCGGCCTGACGATCGCGCACGAGGGGGTGCCCCGGATCGCCGGGGAGGTCACCGCGCACCGGAACTTCTGGCTGCTGACCAACCTCAGCCAGGACCAGACCTACGTGGTGGAGAACCCGGAGGGCGCCGGTGAGCACCTCAAGGTCGCGCCCGGCCGGGTGGACGCGCCGGTGCCGTTCGAGTTCGCCCGCGTGGTCCTGCCGGCCTCGCGCGACCTGCTCACCTTCGACGTGTGGGCACCGCGCCACACCTTCCGCGGCGTCGCCCGGCACGGACTCTCCGGAGCCCTGACCGCGCCCGCCTTCACCCTCGACCGGGGCAAGCGGTACTTCCTGGTCCTGACCGCCCTGTGCGAACCGCGCCTGCGCGGCGAGCCGCACGCCCCGCCGCCGGCGGTGGAGGAGCTGGTGGAGCGGCTGCGCCCGGTGTGGCCCGCGGTCAACCGCTCCGCCGTCTACTGGAACGTCGACTACCTCGCCCTGAAACTCGGGCTGCGACCCGGCCCCGGTGGCGCCGAGCCCGGCCGGCGCGTCCACGGCCGGAAGGAGACCCTGGTCTCGCTGGCCCTCCGCTTCGACCTGGTGCGCGAGGACGACCTCGCCGTGCTGAGCGGCGAAGGGGCCCGCGGCCCGAGCGCTCCGGACGGTGTTTCCGCACCGCGCGAAGACCGTGCGGAGGAAGACCGTGCGAAGGGGGACCGTGCGAGGGGGGACCGTGCGAGGGGGGACCGTGCGAGGGGGGACCGTGCGAGGGGGGACAGGACATGCGCGACGACGTGCTTCTGAGCGTTCCGAAGGGCTATCGGGTCGGCCGCTGGGAGGTCGGCGACCCGCTCGCCTCGGGCGCGTCCGCCACCGTCTACGCGGGCCGGCTGGTCGGATCCGGTCCGGCCGGACTCCCCCGCCGGGCCGCGCTGAAGTTCCTGCCCACCGGCGCCCGTTCCCCGCACCGGGCGCGCGAACTGGCCTGCCGGGAGATCGAGCTGCTGGGTCGGCTGCGCTCGCCGCGGCTGATCCGGATGTACGAGACCCTGACCGTCGACGCCCCTGAGGTCCCGGAGCTGGACGGCGCCACCGTCCTCGTACTGGAACGGGCCGAGGGGTCCCTGGACGCCGTGGCGCCCGCGGGGCCCGCCGCCAGCGCCGCGCTCGCGCAGATCTGCGAGGGGCTGGCCCAGCTCCACCGGGCGGGCTGGGTGCACGGCGACCTGAAGCCGGCCAACGTGCTGCTGATGTCCGACGGCTCGGTACGGCTGGCCGACTTCGGCGGAGCCGCCGAGATGGAGGGCGCCCACGCCTGTACGTCCACCTTCGCCACGCCGGACTACACCCCTCCGGAGCTGCTCTGGCCGGAGGTCGACGAGCGGGGCGCGCGGACCCGGCCGGCCGCCGACGTCTGGGCCTTCGGCGTCCTCGCCCACGTCCTGCTGACCGGCACCTTCCCGCTGCCGGGCGAGACGGAGGAGGCCCGCTGCGACGCGGCCGTACGGTACGCGCGCGGGGCGGCGGAGCTGCGGCTGTCGCCCGCGCTCCCCGACGCCTGGCGGGGCATCGTGCGGGACTGCCTGGCCCCCGCGCACACCGACCGGGCCGGCACGCAGGCGCTGACGCGCCGGACGGCGGAGGCGGTCGGGGACGGAAGCGGGGGCGGGGGCGGGAAGGGGAGCGGCTACGGGGCCGGGGGCGGGAGCGGCTACGGGGCCGGGGGCCGGGGCGGGGGTGGGCGCTCGCCCCGTCGGCCCGGGTCGCGTGCCGTCCTGACCGGCGCCTTCGCGGCGGTCCTCCTGGGCGCGGTGGGCATGGGGGCCGCCCCGTACCTCGCCGACCGGGCGGGGCCGGCGGGCGACGGGCGGGCGGCGACCCGGACCGTGCCCGGCGGGCCGGACGCCTCCGCCCGGGACGCCCCTGCCCGGGACGCCCCTGTCCAGGACGCCTCCGCCCAGGGGTACCACCGCTGCCCGGCGGACAGCGTCTGCCTGTTCAGCGAACACGACGGGCACGGACACATGTGCAGTTGGCCGCGGCGCGACCCGGACCGGCGGGCCGGGACGAGGACGTGCGCCTGGACCGCCCGGCATCCGGTGCGCTCCGTCTTCAGCAACGTCGCGGACGCGCGCAACCTCGCCGGCCCCGCCCGCCCCCGCACCGCCGTGCTCAGTGGAAGAAGTGCCGCGTCCCCGTGAAGTACATCGTGACGCCGGCCTTCTTCGCGGCTTCGACGACGAGTTCGTCACGGACCGAACCGCCGGGCTGGACCACGGCCCGGACACCGGCGCCGGTGAGGATCTCCAGGCCGTCCGGGAACGGGAAGAACGCGTCGGAGGCGGCGTACGCCCCCTGGGCGCGTTCGGCGCCCGCGCGTTCCACGGCGAGCTTCGCGGAGTCGACCCGGTTGACCTGGCCCATGCCGACGCCGACCGAGGCGCCGTCCTTGGCGAGCAGGATCGCGTTGGACTTCACGGCCCGGCACGCCTTCCAGGCGAAGGCCAGGTCGGCCAGTTCCGCCCCGGTCAGGGCGTCGCCGGTGGCGAGGGTCCAGGTGGCCGGGTCGTCGCCCTCGGCCTGGAGGCGGTCGGTGACCTGGAGGAGGGCGCCGCCGTCGATCGGCTTGACCTCGACCGGGGCGGTCGGCGCCGCGGCGGCCCGCAGCACGCGGATGTTCTTCTTCTTGGTGAGGACTTCGAGGGCGCCGTCCTCGTAGTCCGGCGCGACGATGACCTCGGTGAAGATCTCCGCGACCTGCTCGGCCATCGCCTTGCTGACCGGCCGGTTCACGGCGATCACGCCGCCGAACGCGGAGAGCGGGTCGCAGGCGTGCGCCTTGCGGTGCGCCTCGGCGACGTCCGCGCCGACCGCGATGCCGCACGGGTTGGCGTGCTTGATGATCGCCACGCACGGCTCGGCGTGGTCGTACGCGGCACGGCGGGCGGCGTCCGTGTCCGTGTAGTTGTTGTACGACATCTCCTTGCCGTGGAGCTGCTCGGCCTCGGCGAGGCCACCGGCGTGCGAGGTGTACAGGGCGGCGGGCTGGTGCGGGTTCTCGCCGTAGCGCAGGGTGTGGGAGCGGTCGTAGGTGGCGCCCAGGAAGCCGGGGAAGCCGGACTCGTCGACGGGGGCGTACTCGGAGGCGAACCAGGAGGCGACGGCCACGTCGTAGGCGGCGGTGTGCCGGAACGCCTCGGCGGCCAGGCGCTTGCGGGCGACGAGGTCGAAGCCCCCGTCCCTGACCGCGGACAGCACGTCCGCGTACCGGGCCGGGCTGGTGACCACGGCCACCGAGGGGTGGTTCTTCGCGGCGGCGCGGACCATGGAGGGACCGCCGATGTCGATCTGCTCGACGCACTCGTCGGGGGTGGCGCCCGAGGCGACGGTCTCGCGGAACGGGTAGAGGTTGACCACGACCAGGTCGAACGGTTCCACGCCCAGCTCGCCGAGCTGCTGCCGGTGGCTGTCCAGACGCAGGTCGGCGAGGATGCCGGCGTGCACCTTCGGGTGCAGGGTCTTGACCCGGCCGTCCAGGCACTCGGGGAAGCCGGTCAGCTCCTCGACCTTGGTGACCGGGACCCCGGCGCCGGAGATGCGGGCGGCGGTGGAACCGGTGGAGACCAGCTCCACGCCGGCCTGGTGCAGGCCGCGGGCCAGCTCTTCGAGCCCGGTCTTGTCGTAGACGCTGACCAGTGCGCGGCGGATGACCCGCTTGTTGCTCTCGGCGGTCACTGGATAACTACCTTTCGTCCCTCGATCGCATAGCCGTTGCGGGCGAGCCGCCCCACGACATCGACGAGCAGCCTTCGCTCGACTTCCTTGATGCGCTCGTGCAGAGCGCTCTCGTCGTCCTCGTCCCGGATCTCCACCACGCCCTGCGCGATGATCGGCCCGGTGTCGACGCCGTCGTCGACGAAGTGGACGGTGCAGCCGGTGACCCTGGCGCCGTACGCGAGCGCGTCCCGTACGCCATGCGCCCCCGGGAAGGCGGGGAGGAGGGCGGGGTGGGTGTTGACCAGCCGCCCGCCGAACCGCGCGAGGAACTCCTTCCCCACGATCTTCATGAACCCGGCCGAGACCACGAGGTCCGGCTCATGGGCGGCGACGGCCTCGGTGAGCGCCGCGTCCCACTCCTGCCGGGTCCCGTGGTCCCTGACCTTTCGTACGAAGGTCGGCAGCCCGGCGCGCTCGGCACGGGCGAGACCCTCGATGCCGTCACGGTCGGCGCCGACGGCCACGATCTCGGCTCCGTACGCCTCGACGCCGACGGCGGCGATCTCGTCGAGGAGCGCCTGGAGGTTGGTGCCGGATCCGGAGACCAGCACGACGAGGCGCTTGGCCACGGGCTTGGCGGCCACGGCGGGGCCCTTTCTCGGGGAAGCGGGTGCGTACGGCCGGTTCGCACCGGCACGTTTGTGCGGTCGTACGAATGCTTCACGCCCCCGGATACGGGGAAGTCTACGAAGCGGCCGACCGCCGGCAACGATACCGGCACTCCGGACGGCCCCCTCGGGACGGGGGCGTGGCCGGAAGGTAGCGTCTGGACGGAGGCGGGCCGGGAACGCTGTCCGCGCACCGCGCGTTCACCAGGCGTACCAGTTCGATCGTCCGAAGACCTCCGCCACCACAGCCAAGGGGAAGACGCTCACTTGATGCCGGACCGCAGCCTGCGACTGCTCACGCTCCCCCAGCAGTCGGCGCCGGGAGGGGGGCGCAGCGCCGCCGTGCTGCTGCGGGAGCGCCCGTCCTCGCCGCCCGACGCCCCTTCCGGCCAGGGGGACGGCGAGGGCCGGGGCGGCGCGCAGCAGGACGACAACCCCTTCGCCCCGCCGCCCGAGGGCACCCCGGACCAGCCTTGGCGGCCGCGGCACCCGACGGACGGCGACGGTTCCCGCGAGGGCGGCCGCACGCCGTGGGGCGGCCAGTGGAGCGACCGCCAGCCGGGGCGTTCCGCCAGCGGCTTCGGTGAGCGTTCCGGCGGTTCCGGCCACGGTGCCGGCCCCGGCCCCGGGGGCCCGGCCGGCGGTTCCGGACCGCGCTGGGACCCGGCCGACCCGGTCCAGCGGCGCGCCCGTTACGCCCTGCTGAGCGGCATGTGGACGCTGTTCTTCGCCCTGTTCAGTTGGCCGTACGTGGCGCTGCTGCTGGGTGCGCTCGCCCTGTACTGGGGCATCAGCGCGCTGCGCGCCAAGCCGCGCGCCGCCGATCCGGACGGCCCGGCGGCAGCGACGGGAGTGACAGGAGCGACAGGAGCGACGGGAGCGACGGGAACGAGGGCACCGGAGCGGACCGGCGGTTTGCCGCAGACCGGCCGTCCGCAGACCACCGCCGCGGTGAGCGGGCTGGTCACGGCTTCGCTGGGCCTGCTGCTGGTCGCCGCAACCTTCGCCGCGCAGCTCGTCTACAGCGACTACTACACCTGCCGGAGCGACGCGCTGACCCGCGAGGCCTCGCAGACCTGCGACCGGCATCTGCCGGATGAGCTGCGCGGCGTGCTGGGGACGGAGAACTGACACCGGCCCGTCCGCGCCGTCCGTCCCGCTCGCCGGTGCCGCGTCAGCGCGCCGGTGGGGATTCCGGCCCGGGCGGCCGGAGCGGAAGGGGCGGTTCGGCGGCGTGGTCGACCGGGGAGCCGACCGGGGAGTCGGCTGCGCGATCGGCGGGAGAGTCGGTGGGAGAGTCGGTGGGAGAGTCGGTGGGCAGCAGGTCGTAGGGCCTGGACTTCTCCGGTGCCCGCGGTCCGCCCCGGCGGGTCGGCTCGGCGCCCGCAGCGGTGTGGTTCCGTCCGGCTCGCCGCCCCCGGCACCGCCAGGCCCGTACGGTCAGGGCGGTCGGCACGGCCACGAGCGCCGTGCACACCAGTGTGGCGCCCCCCGTCTGCCACCACACCGGTCCGAACGCGGCGAGCACGCCCTCACCGAGCGGGCCGCCGGCCAGGGCGGTGAGCAGGGCGACCAGGACGCCACAGAGCGCGGCGGCGACGAGGGCGGCGTGGGCGGTACGGCCGCTCGCCCAGGGGTTCGCCGCACCCGTCGCACCGCCTTCGTCGCCGCCGGTGCGTCCCCCCGCGTTCACACCGCCCCGGGCCCTGCCCCGCACCCGGTCCCACCCCCCGCCCCACGCCGGACCGGCGTCCGGCCGCCCTGGCCGGAGCGACCCCGCGACCCGCGCGACCACGGTGGACCGGCCGGGGGTGGCCCCCGGGGACGTCATGCCGCGCCGGCCCGCGGTGCTCGCGGGGTCACCGGTGCCACGCCGGTCCGCGGCGGTCGCCGTGCCCCCGCCGGTCCACCAGCCCGCGGAGTCCGCGGGGTCCGGCACACCCCGCCGGCCCCCGGCGGCGGGCGCCCGCACCGGGCCCGCGGTCAGGGTTTCCGGTGGGATCCAGCCCGGGGACGTGGCGGAGTGGGCCGTGAACCATCCGATCGTCAGACCGGCCGCCAGCGGTACCACCCCGGCCGCCACCCAGTGCAGCGGCGTCCCCGGGCCCGCGTCCGGCACCGCCGCCAGCAGCGGGAACGGCGGCAGCGAGGGGGCGGGGGCGGAGACGAGCGGAGCGACGACGTGCCCGGTGCCGAGGGCGAAGCCGGGGCCCAGGGAGTACGCCGACGCCCAGACCGCCGCGTTCGGCACCAGCGCCAGACAGAGCAGCAGCACGGCGAACTGTCCCGACCAGCCCTCCGCCAGCCGCGAGAAGGACGCCCGTACCGGCCCGCCGTGCCAGACCAGCGACACCGCGAGCAGCAGCGCCCCGCCGCCGACGATCACCGCGGCGCCCGCGCCCGCCGCCCGCGCCGAGGCGCCGGCCCGGGCGTCCGGCTCCACGATCAGCTCCCGCAGGGTGCGCGGCAGTACCCGCAGCGCCCGGCCCACCGGTCCCCCCGGACGGCCGAACGCCGTCCACACCCCCGCACCCGCCGCCGCCATGGTGACCAGCGGCAACCACACCACCACCCCCGCCCACGAGGGCGGGAACCCCCCGCCGGCCGCGTAGAGCACGACGGGGGCGGCGACGCCGAGATAGCCGAGGACGACGCCCGCCCAGGCGATGCGCGCGGAGACGGGCGGCGGCCCGTCGTCCCGGCCGCCGCCCGCCCCGGGCACCCCGCGCGCCCCCGCGCCGTCGAGGATGCCCAGCCCCGGGCCCACCACCACGCCCGCCCCGTCCCCGGTGTCGGTGGCGTCCCGGGCGGCCCGGTGCAGCAGCCACACCGGCAGGACGAGGAGCAGCAGCGGGGCGAACCCCACCGGCGCGGGGCGGCCGGAGAGGGTGTCGAGGCGGACCAGTTCGACGCCGTGCGCGAAGAGCCACAGGGACGTGGCCGTGTGCAGCGCGCCGCCGGGGCCGCTGTCGGGGTACGGCGAGCAGATCCACGCCACCATCACCAGCACCGCGACCGAGGCGAGCCCCAGCCCGGCGGCGACGGCGCCGCCCGTCAGACCGGCGGCGAGCCCGGGAGAGCGATCACGCCAGCGGGCGTGCAGCAGGGACAACAGCGGTCGGCGTGCGCTCGTGTCGATCACGCCGGTCATGCTCCCAACGACACGCGCCTTCCCGTCGTAACAGGCGAAGCGCCGCTGTGTCGCTCAATATATGTTTATGTACTTTTTCGCACGGAAGGGTGTCTGGTGACGGAGAGCCCAGCGGTCCCGCTTCCCCCTCCCAAGGCATGCCGACGCCTGCGCGAAGCGGCCTCGTTGACGCAGGCTCAGCTCGGCGCGCGGGTGGGCGTCTCCCGCGAGACGGTACGTGGGTGGGAGACCGGGCGCTCGACGCCGGCCGGCCGCGAACGGGAGGCGTACGCGAAGCTGCTGAACGCGGTGGCGCGGGAGAAGGGGATGACGGCCGGTCAGGGGACGACCCGGCCGGCACAGTCCGCGCAGCCCGCGCAGCCCGCGCAGCCGGGTTCCCGGCGGGCGGTGGTGGTCGCGAAGCCCGGAGGAGCCGTTTCTCCGGCTGTCGGCACCGTGAAGGAGACGGCGCAGGAGGCGGCGCAGGAGGCGGCCAAGGGAGCCCCGCAGGAGATCCCGCAGGAAGCCGCGGCGGAGATCCCGGAGGGGACCGCGGAGGAGACCCCGGAGGGGACCGCGGCCGCACTGACGCCCGCTCAGGCGTTCGACGCGCTGTACGCGTTCTGCGCCCCCGCCCTCGTACGGCAGACCTATCTGCTCACCGGGCGGCGCGAGCTGGCGCGGGAGTCGGTGGAACGGGCCTTCCAACTCGCCTGGGAGCGCTGGCCCGAGGTGGCCCGGGACCGTGACCCGGCGAGCTGGGTGCGGGCGGCGGCGTACGAGTTCGCCGTCTCCCCCTGGCACCGGTTCCGCCTGCGCTTCCGGCACCCCGAACCGCCCGCCGCCGATGCCGCCGACCGCGTCCTGATGGCCGTACTGCTCCGACTTCCGCCGTCGCACCGCCGCACCCTCCTGCTGTACGACGGTGTCGGTCTCGGGCTGCCCGAGACCGCGGCGGAGACGGAGGCGACGACGCCGGCGGCGGCGAACCGGCTGATGGGCGCCCGCGAGGCGGTGGCCGCGCACCTGCCGGAGCTGGCCGATCCCGAGGCGCTCCACCACCGGCTGGCCGAACTGGCGTCCACCGAACGGCTGCGGGCCGCCCAGCCGTCGGCCGTACGGCTCGGCAGTGAGCGCCGGGCGCGGTTCTGGACGCGGGCGGCCATCGCGTTCACCGTCGCCCTGATCGGGAGCACGGCGCTGACCCTGCGGACGGCTCCGACGAAGTACGAGCCGCCGGTGCCCGCGGGTGAGACGGTGCGCGGGGTGCCGCCCCGGATGGCACCGGGTGCCTTGTCGGAGGCGGAGCAGGAACTGCGGGCCAAGCTCCGCGAGGAGTTGCAGGACGGGCCGGAGCGGCTGGTGCCGCTGGGCCGCTGACCCGGGCGGCGACGCGCCGGTTCGGGCATGCGCAAGGGCCCGCGTCCCGAAGGGGCGGGCCCTTGTGTCACACGCTGCCGCGGCCGCCGCTGATCCAGGCGGCCGGGTGGTGCCCGGCGGCCAGGCGGCCGGGTGGTGCCTAGGCGCCGAGAACGGCGCGGGCGAGCTTCGCCGTCTCGGTCGGCGTCTTGCCGACCTTGACACCGGCGGCCTCCAGGGCCTCCTTCTTCGCCTGGGCGGTGCCGGACGAACCGGAGACGATGGCGCCGGCGTGGCCCATGGTCTTGCCCTCGGGGGCGGTGAAGCCCGCGACGTAACCGACGACCGGCTTGGTCACGTTCTTCGCGATGAAGTCCGCGGCCCGCTCCTCGGCGTCGCCACCGATCTCGCCGATCATGACGATCAGGTCGGTCTCGGGGTCGGCCTCGAACGCGGCGAGCGCGTCGATGTGCGTGGTGCCGATGATCGGGTCGCCACCGATGCCGACGGCGGTCGAGAAGCCGATGTCCCGCAGCTCGTACATCATCTGGTACGTCAGCGTGCCGGACTTCGAGACCAGGCCGATGCGGCCCGGCTTGGTGATGTCGCCCGGGATGATGCCGACGTTGGACTGGCCCGGGGTGATGATGCCGGGACAGTTCGGGCCGATGATCCGGGTCTTGTTGCCCTTCTTGCCGGCGTACGACCAGAACGACGCCGAGTCGTGCACGGCGATGCCCTCGGTGATCACGACGGCCAGCGGGATCTCGGCGTCGATGGCCTCGACGACCGCGTCCTTGGTGAACTTCTCCGGTACGAAGATGACGGAGACGTTCGCGCCGGTCTTCTCGATGGCCTCCTTGACGGTGCCGAAAACCGGTACCTCGGTGCCGTCGAAGTCCACGGACTGACCCGCCTTGCGCGGGTTCACGCCGCCCACGACGCTGGTGCCATCGCCGAGCATGAGCTTGGTGTGCTTCATGCCGGTGGCGCCGGTCATGCCCTGGACGATGACCTTGCTGTCCTTGTTGAGCCAGATAGCCATGGTGTGTTGGTGTCCTCGTCCTGAGTGCTTACTTGGCGGCGTGGGCCAGCTCGGCTGCCTTGTCGGCCGCGCCGTCCATGGTGTCGACGCGCTGGACCAGCGGGTGGTCGGCGTCGGTGAGGATCTTGCGGCCCAGCTCGGCGTTGTTGCCGTCGAGGCGGACGACGAGCGGCTTCTCGACCTTCTCGCCGCGGTCCTCCAGGAGCTTCAGCGCCTGGACGATGCCGTTGGCGACCTCGTCGCAGGCGGTGATGCCGCCGAAGACGTTGACGAAGACGGACTTGACGTCCGGGTCGCCGAGGATGATCTCCAGGCCGTTCGCCATGACCTGGGCGGAGGCACCGCCGCCGATGTCCAGGAAGTTGGCGGGCTTGACGTCGCCGTGCTTCTCACCGGCGTAGGCGACGACGTCCAGGGTGCTCATCACGAGACCCGCGCCGTTGCCGATGATGCCGACCTCGCCGTCGAGCTTGACGTAGTTGAGGTTCTTCTCCTTGGCGGCGGCCTCCAGCGGGTTGGCCGCGGCCTTGTCGTGGAGTTCCTCGAAGTCGGGGTGGCGGAACTCGGCGTTGTCGTCGAGCGACACCTTGCCGTCCAGGGCGATGACCTCGCCGGAGGCGACCTTGGCCAGCGGGTTGACCTCGACCAGGAGGGCGTCCTCCTTGATGAAGGTGTCCCACAGCGTCACCAGGACGTTGACGATCTTGTCGGCGACGTCGGCCGGGAACTTCGCGGCCTCGACGATCTCGCGCGCCTTCTCGGGCGTCACACCGTCGATCGCGTCGATCGGGGTCTTGGCGACGGCCTCCGGACGGGTGGCCGCCACCTCCTCGATCTCCATGCCGCCCTCGACGGAGGCGATGGAGAGGAACGTGCGGTTGGCACGGTCGAGGAGGAAGGAGACGTAGTACTCCTCGACGATCTCCGGAGCGGTCTCGGCGATCATCACCTTGTGGACCGTGTGGCCCTTGATGTCCATGCCGAGGATGTCCGTCGCGCGCGCGACGGCCTCGTCCGGGGTGGCGGCGAGCTTGACGCCACCGGCCTTGCCGCGGCCACCGACCTTCACCTGCGCCTTGACGACGGACTTGCCGCCCAGACGCTCGGTGGCTGCGCGGGCCGCCTCAGGCGTGTCGATGACTTCACCGGCCAGCACCGGTACATCGTGCTTGGCGAAGAGGTCCCTCGCCTGGTACTCGAACAGGTCCACGCGCTTCCGTCCCTATCAGTGATCTCGCGGTCGTTGGGTGCGTGGGCGTGCCGCGAAGGGCAACGTGACGTCCGCTGTCACAAGGGAGGCGCACACGGTGTCCGAGCGCGCGGCATGTCCGTCCCGCAGGTTATCGCCGCTGGCCTGGCGTCTCTAAATCGCATCTCACACCTGAGCGGTGATACCTGTCACATGATGCCGCCCTCTCTGGCACCGGGTGCCGCAGGTGAGGGGGTCGCGGGCCGGCGTGGAGGGCCCCACCGGGCTGGGGTTGGCCCGGTGAGGCCCGTGGGGCGGCTCGTCCCCACCCCAACGGGGACGGAACCGGCCCCGGACCGCGGGGCTCTCGGTCGACCGGACGGGACCGACGGATTTCGGCTGTCCGGCGCCTTGAGGCTCCGCGGGGTCGGCTGCCCGTCCGGCACGGCTATCCACGGCGCTCGCGGGTGCGCGGGGTGCGCGGGGTGCGCGGGGTGCGCGGGGTGTGCGAGGCGGTGCGCTGGTACGCGGGTGGCTGCCGGGCGGGAACGGGCGGGGGGGGCCTGCAGACGGCGCGGGCGGCCCCGAGGGGCGGCCGGCGCGGGACGTCTGCCGGGGAGGAGACGCCTGGTCAGGCGGGAGAGACGAGGATGTCCCGATACCGGTCGCGGGTCTCGGTCACCTCGGCGCGCGCGACGGCTCCGGGCGCCAGGAGCAGCGGCGGCCGGTGGTACGGGGTGACGGCGGACGCGTCACCGGGCCGGGGGGTGCCGTGGTCGGCGGCGGACCGGTTGCCCAGCGCGCCGTCGGGGTCACCGGCGGGCGTCCGGTGGCCGGGGGCGGAGGCGAGGGCGGGGGCGTGGCCCTCGGCGACCGGGGGTGCGGGGTGAACGCCGTCGCGAACCTCGGCCGGGGAGGGCGTACCGCCACCGCCGGGAAGCAGCGGCCCGTACGTCGCGCTCCGCGGCGGTACGGAGGTGTGGTGGCTGCCGGTGAGGTCCGGGGAAGGGGCGCCCTCGGCGGCCGGCGTCCGGGAAGACGCGGGCGGGGCGGCGGAGCCGGGGGCCGTCGGCGCCGGCGGCCGCACGGGGCCGAGGTCGGACAGCGCGGGCAGGGTCGACACGTCCGGGAGCGCCGGGAGGGTCGACGGGTCCGGCAGCGCGGGCAGGGTGACCGGGTCCGGCAGCACGGGCTCGGCGGGGAGCGCGGGAGCGGTCGGGAGTGGGGGGAGGGACGGAAGGGTGGGGAGCGCGGGGTGGGACGGAAGGGTGGGGAGCGCGGGGTGGGACGGAAGGGTCGGGAGCGCCGGGAGCGCCGGGAGGGAGGGGGCGGTCGGGAGCAAGGGCTGGAGGGTCTCCCGCACCGAGGCGAGACCCTGGACCACCGTGTCCACCAGGTCACCGAGGGGCGCGTCACTGATGGCCTCGTCACCGAGGGGCGGGGCGGGATCGGGGTCGGGGTCGGCCTGGTCGTCTGCGCCCGACGTCGTCGCCGCAGCCGTCGAACCGGAAACCGCCCCTGACGCCACCGTCCCGGTCTCGGCCGCCTGCGCGTGCCCGCCGAGGAGCAGCCCGAGCAGGAACAGCCCGCCCGTCAGCAGCACGACGAGCAGCGCACGCCGCCCGACCGCGGCGCGCGGCAGGCGCGGAGCGGTACCGGACAGAGCGGCCGACCAGGTCAAGGAGGAGGTTCTTCCCGTGCGGTGGAACGTGCGGTGAGACGTGCGGTGAGACGTGCGGTGGAAGGAGGGCGCGTCCAGGCCGAGCGGAGCGCACCGCACCGCCGACCAGCGTCGATATTCGCACGGACATGCGTGGGTTGCGCAAGACCCTCGTTACTCATGAGTACCCATGTCCCTTTTGGCGAGGCGTGACAGGAAGTCAAGCTGTGTCCGGTATCGGCAGCGGCCGTTTCTCGATCGCCGCCGCCATCACCTCCGGGAACAGGTCCGGCGTGCAGGCGAAGGCGGGTGCGCCCAGCGCGGCGAGCGCCGCCGCGTGCTCCCGGTCGTAGGCGGGCGCCCCCTCGTCGGAGAGGGCCAGCAGGGTCACGAACCGCACCCCCGACGCCTTCATCGCCGCCACCCGCTTGAGCATCTCGTTCCGTATCCCCCCTTCGTAGAGGTCGCTGATCAGCACGACCACCGTCTCGGCGGGCCGGGTGATCTGCGACTGGCAGTAGGCGAGCGCGCGGTTGATGTCCGTGCCGCCACCGAGCCGCGTGCCGAACAGCACGTCGACCGGGTCGTCCAGTTGGTCGGTGAGGTCGGTGACGGCCGTGTCGAAGACGACGAGCCGGGTGCTGATCGACCGCATGGAGGCCAGCACCGCCCCGAACACCGACGCGTACACCACCGAGGCCGCCATCGACCCGGACTGGTCGATGCAGAGGACGACCTCTTTCCGCATCGACTGCGACGCCCGCCCGTAGCCGATCAGCCGTTCCGGGACGACGGTCCGGTACTCCGGCAGGTAGTGCTTGAGGTTGGCCGCGACGGTGCGGTTCCAGTCGATGTCGTGGTGGCGGGGCCGGTGCACGCGGGCGCTGCGGTCCAGGGCGCCGGTGAGGGTGGCCCGGGTGCGGGTGGCGAGCCGCTTCTCCAGGTCCTGGACGACCTTGCGCACGACGGCCCGGGCGGTCTCCTTCGTCGTCTCGGGCATCGCCTTGTTGAGGGAGAGCAGCGTGCCGACCAGGTGCACGTCGGCCTCCACCGCCGCCAGCATCTCAGGCTCCAGCAGAAGTGTGGAGAGCCCGAGCCGGTCGATGGCGTCCCGCTGCATCACCTGGACGACGGAGGACGGGAAGTACGTCCGGATGTCGCCCAGCCAGCGGGCGACCGAGGGCGCCGACGCCCCGAGGCCCGCCGAACGGTCCCGTCCCTTCTGCGGCCGGTCGCCCTTGCCGTAGAGCGCGGTGAGTGTCCCGTCCATCCCCACGTCCCGTCCGGCGAGCGCGCATCCGGTGCCGTCGGCGGTGTCGCCGCCGAGCACCAGCCGCCATCTGCGCAGTCGCTCCGCCGCCGCCCGGTCGGTCTGCTCGGTCGTCATCTCCGCACCCCCACGAGGTCGCTGTCGTCGGTCCCGTCGTGCTCGCGCCGGTCCGCGCCGGCCCCGTCGCCGCCCGTGGCGCGAAGGGTCCCCCCGTCCCCGTCCCTGTCCCCGCCTCCGTCCCCGTCCCCGTCCCCGTCCAGGCCGAGCAGCAGCCGCACCACCGGCACCACGGCGTCGGCCCGTGCGGTGTCCGGCTCGGCGGCGAACCCGGGCAGGCCGAGCGCGGTGGCGGTCCCGGCGGCGCCCCGCGGGCCGGGTCCGCGCCGGACCAGTTCGCCGAGGGTGCGCCGCACGCCCGGTTCGTACGCCGAGAACGTGCGCCGCAGCAACGGCAGTACGTCAGTGAACGCCGCCGCCGGTACGCCGGTCAGCCAGGCGTCGACCAGGCCGAGCAGCCGCTCGTCGTGGACGAGGAGCATCCCGCCTCCGGCGCCGCCGCCGACGAAGCCCTCGATCCAGGCGGCGGCGTCCCCCGGTGGCGTCCCCGGGGAGAGCGCCAGCCCCATGAGCCGGGCGGTCTCCTCCGGTGGCAGGTCCCCGTCGTCCAGCAGGAGCCGCACGGCCCGGCCGCGGAGGACACCGGGCACGGTGTCCCGCGCGGCGAGCACCCGGAGCACCCGGAGCCAGCGGTGGCGCAGTTCGCCGTGGCCCGGGGCCGGGTCGTCGCCCAGCAGACCCACCGCGCCGTGGACCGCGTCCACCTGGCGCCGCATCTCCTCGGCCGCGTCCGCGTCCAGGGCGGTACACGCCGGGGGCAGGCCGACGAAGACCCGTTCGGCGAGGCCCGCCGCGACCTCGGCGAGCGCGCCGGTGTCCGTCCCGCGTACGTCGCCGTAGCGCAGCGAGCGGACCAGGGCAGGCAGGGCCTGCGCGAGGTGGCCGACGTCCGTGTCGAGCGCCGCCCGGTCGGCCAGGACGCGCATCACCACGGGCAGCGCGGCGGGCAGTTCGGCCAGCAGGCAGCGTTCCGCGAGCGCGGTGACGTCGGCGAGCGAGCGTGCGGTGCCGGCGTCCGCCTCGGCCTTGGCGGTCGCGGCGCCCAGCACGGTGGTGCCCCACACCCCGGCCTCGGCGACCCGTACGAAGAGTTCCGGTTCCCAGCGCAACCGCCAGGTCTCCCGGAACGTGCCCGTGCTGCCGCGCGACGCGGCGGGTTCGCCCCAGCCGACGCCGAGCAGCCGCAGCCGGTGCAGGAGTCTGCCGCGCCCGGCGTCGGTCTCCTTGCGCAGGTCGAGTTCCAGCTCCCGTTCGAGCGCCTCCGGCCTGAGCCGCAACCGGCGCTGGATCCGCGCCAGGTCCCGCTGCAACGGCACCGCGGGTGCCTCCTCGGGCACCTCCCCCAGCACGTCCCCGACGACCAGCCGGTCGTGCACCAGCCCCAGCGGTACGTCCGACCCCTCACACATCACCGCGCGCACGGCGTCGGTCGTCTCGCTCAGGCCCGGCAGTGGCCGTCCGCGCATCGCGGCGAGCGTCTCGGCCAGCCGTACCGCCTCGATGACGTGTGCCGGGGAGACGATCCGGTCCTCCTCCCGCAGCAGACCCGCCACCTTGGTCAGCCACCGCTCGACCGGCCGGTCCGGTACGCCGAAGAGATGGCCGTACCAGCCCGGCGAGTCGATGCCCGCGCCGTATCCGCTGCTCCGGGCGAGCCTGCGATGGGTCCACGGCACCCAGGTCAGGTCCGCCTTGACCTTGGGCAGTCCCTTCAGCAGCGCCCGGTCGGCGGCGACCGCGGCCCCGCGGCGCAGGGCGGGAACGTGCCAGGCCCCGCACACCACGGCCACACCGGAGCCGAACTCGCGCCGCGCGGCCCGGAGCCGGAGCCGCATGTACGCCTCCCGCACCAGGTCCCGGTCGCGCCCGGAGCCCTCGTCGGTGTCCTCGCGCAGCGCCCCCATCGCCTCCTCCAGCGCGGCGAACGGGGCGAGCGGGTCCTCCCCGGCACCCCGGTGCTCGACGACGTCCTCCCACCAGCGCTCGGGGTCGTCGTACCCGGCCGCCGCCGCGAGCACGGCGAGCGGATCGGTCCGCACGTCGGGAAGACCCGCCGGCCGACCCGCACCCGGGTCCGCAGGGGTCCCCAGGTCACCCGGTGCGCCCTGCTCCCCCTGTTCCCTCGGCTCCCCCTGTTCCCTCGGCTCCCCCTGTTCCCTAGGCTCCCCCTGCTCCCTCGGCTCCCCCGACTTCCCCTTCTCCCCCGTCTCCTCCTGCTCCGGGGGTTCCTCCCCGGGCGCCCGCCAGGCCAGCGTGTGGGTGGCGGGCAGGTCGATGAAGCGGGCCGGGACGCCGTGGTCCAGGGCCCAGCGCAGGGCGACCCACTCCGGGGAGAACTCCGCCAGCGGCCAGAAGGCCGAGCGGCCCGGCTCGTCCACGGCGTGGGCGAGCAGCGCGACCGGTGGCCGCATCTCCTCGCGCCCGGCCAGCGGGATCAGGACGTCGGCCTCGGGCGGCCCCTCGATCAGCACCACCTCCGGCCGGCACGCCTGCAACGCCGCCCGGACCGCCCGCGCCGACCCCGGCCCGTGATGGCGCACGCCGAGCAGCACCGGTTCCGCCGGGGCCGCCGCCGGGCCGCCGCTCACGCGCTCACCTCCCGGCAGGCCCGGTAGAAGTCCTTCCAGCCGTCGCGCTCGCGCACCACCGTCTCCAGGTACTCCTGCCAGATGACCCGGTCGGCCGCCGGGTCCCGGACGACGGCGCCGAGGATGCCCGCCGCGACGTCGCCGGACCGCAGCACGCCGTCGCCGAAGTGGGCGGCGAGCGCCAGGCCGTTGGTCAGGACGGAGATGGCCTCGGCCGTCGACAACGTGCCGCTCGGCGACTTCAGCTTCGTCCGCCCGTCGGCGGTCACCCCGTCGCGCAGTTCCCGGAAGACGGTCACGACGCGGCGGATCTCGGCGATCCCGTCGGGCACGGCCGGCAGGTCCAGGGAGCGGCCGATCTGGTCGACGCGGCGCGAGACGATGTCGACCTCGTCCTCGGCGCTGGCCGGCAGCGGCAGCACCACGGTGTTGAAGCGGCGGCGCAGGGCGCTGGACAGCTCGTTGACCCCCCGGTCCCGGTCGTTGGCCGTGGCGATCAGGTTGAACCCGCGGACCGCCTGCACCTCCTGCCCCAGCTCCGGTATCGGCAGCGTCTTCTCCGACAGGATGGTGATGAGGCTGTCCTGCACATCGGCGGGGACCCGGGTCAGTTCCTCGACCCGCGCGGTCCTCCCCTCGGCCATGGCCCGCATCACCGGGCTCGGCACCAGGGCGTCCCGGCTGGGTCCGTGGGCGAGCAGCCGGGCGTAGTTCCAGCCGTAGCGGATGGCCTCCTCGGGGGTGCCGGCCGTGCCCTGCACCAGCAGGGTCGAGTCGCCGCTGACCGCCGCGGCCAGGTGCTCGGACACCCAGGTCTTCGCGGTGCCGGGCACGCCCAGCAGAAGCAGGGCGCGGTCGGTGGCCAGCGTGGTCACGGCGACCTCGACGATGCGGCGCGGGCCCACGTACTTCGGTGTGATCACGGTGCCGTCCGGCAGGGTGCCGCCGAGCAGATACGTGGCGACGGCCCAGGGGGACAGCTTCCAGCGGGCCGGACGCGGGCGGTCGTCCCGCGCGGCCAGCGAGGCGAGTTCGGCGGCGAAGGCGTGCTCGGCGTGCGGACGGAGCACCTCCGCCGGGCCCTGCGGGTCCGCGCCGCCGCGCACGGGCACGGGCCCGTTCCGGCTCGGGTCGACGAACGTCGGTTCTGCGGATACGGACATGGCTTGAGTCCCCCTCCAGCTCGGCCGGTTCGGATCTGTCGTCAACGGTGCACCACCCCACTGACAATCGCGCTTACCTGCACGAATGCCGGCGTGAGGGCCGTTGTCAGTGGGTGGACCTACCTTCGATGACATGACTCAGCAGGGGGAGCGCTGGACGGTGGAGCAGGTGCTGGTGCTGGCGCCTGACGCGGCGTCACGCAGAGCGGGGAGCAGACTCGGCACGGCGGGGCCGTGGTCGGAGGCGGGCTGTTCCGACGAGGGGGCGGTGTGGGGACTGGCCAAGGGCAGCGGCAGCAGGCCGTACCGGACGGTCGTGGACCTCGCGGACGCGGCGGGGCCCGCGTACGGGTGCAGTTGTCCCAGCCGGAAGTTCCCGTGCAAGCACGCGCTGGGGCTGCTGCTGCTCTGGACGGGCGGCGCCACGACGGTGCCCCGGGCCGGGGCGCCGGACTGGGCGGAGCAGTGGCTGACGACGCGGCGCCGGAAGGGGGCGGAGAAGCGAGCGGCCGCCTCCGCGAGAACCCAGGCGGGTTCCGCGGCGGGTCCCGTGACGGGCTCCACGGCCGGTTCCGACGCCGGCTCCGAGGCCCGCTCCGAGTCGGCCTCCGGCGCCGGTTGCGACGCGCATTCCGAGTCCGGTTCGGGTTCCGTCGGTCCGGAGGCGGCGCGGCGGCGGGCTCAGCGGCGGGCCGAGCGGATCACGGCGGGGGCGACGGAGCTGGAACAGCGCCTGGCCGACCTGCTGCGGAGCGGTCTGGCGGGGGCGGAACAGGCCGGGTACGAGCTGTGGGAGGAGACGGCGGCCCGCATGGTCGACGCGCAGGCGCCGGGCCTCGCGGCGCGGGTGCGGGAGTTGGGTGCCGTGCCGGCGTCCGGTCCGGGCTGGCCGGTGCGGCTCCTGGAGGAGTGCGCGCTTCTCCACCTGCTGGACCAGGGCTGGCTGCACCGGGACCGACTGCCGGACGGCCTGGCCGCGACGGTCCGCTCCAGGGTGGGACTGTCCGCCTCGCCGGACGGTCCGGCCGTCCGCGACCGCTGGCTGGTCCTCGCTCAGTACGACCTGACGGACGCTCGCCTGACGACCCGTCGGATGTGGCTGCACGGTGCCGACTCGGACCGCACCGTGCTGCTCCTCTCCTATGGCGCCGCCGGCCGCGCTCCCGAGCTGGCGCTGCCGGTGGGCCGGGCGCTGGACGCGGAGGTGTCCGCCTATCCGGGGGCCGGGCAGTACCGGGCGGCCCTGGGCGAGCGGTACGGCGCCCCCGAGCCGACGCCGGCCCGGCCGCCCGGGACGACCACGGTCCGGGCGGCCGCCCGCTACGGCGACGCCCTGCGCGACGACCCGTGGCTGGAGTCCGTCCCGGTGACCCTGGACCGGGTCGTCCCGGTGCCGGACGGGGACGAGTGGCAGTTGGCGGACGCCGACGGCGACACGGCACTGCCGCTCACCGCCGCCGCACGCGACCGGCCGGGACTGTGGCGCCTGGTCGCCCTCTCCGGTGGCACGCCCGTCAAGGTCTTCGGCGAGTGCGGCCACCGGGGATTCACCCCCCTGACGGCCTGGCCGACCGGACCGGGCGCCGCCGTCCCCCTGTGCTGACGGTCACCCCCTCCCTACCCCCTCTCATCCCCCCGAGCCCCCAGAGCCCCGGAGCCCCCCGCACGCCCGCCCACGGAACCGAAAGGACACGTATGCCCAGGACACCCGGTCCCGCGACTCCAGCGACTTCCGCGACTCCAGTGACTTCCGCGACTTCCGCGGCTTCCGCGGCTTCCGCGACCGCGGCGCCCGGCTGGGAGGATCTGGTCACCTCGGCCCTGCTCGGCACCGAGCGGCGCACTCCCCCGGGCTGCGCGCCCGGCCGGGACGCCCCGGCGGCCCTGCTGGACGCGGCGGCCGTGGAGACCGTACGCCGCAGGGCGGGGCTGCGACCCGCGCGTTCGGCGGAGCGCCTCGCGCCCGCTCCCGACGATCACCGCCCCGCGCTCCCGCAGGCCGCCGCCCGCAGGCTGGCGATGCTGCTCACCGACCGGCCCGGCAGCGGGAGCGGGGGCCGCCGGGGCACGACCCCCGACCTGATGGAACTGCTCCCCCAGTGGCTGGCGGCGGCGAACGACCGCGGCTTCGCCGCTCCCCCTCCGTCGCTGCCCGCCCTCCTCGACGCGGCGCGCGGCCGTACCGACCTGCGTCCCGCGGCCCTGACCTTCGCCGGACCGCGCGCCCTGTGGCTGGCCCGGCTCAATCCGGACTGGCGGTTCGCCCTGCGCGCGGCGCCGGGCGGGGACGCCTCGCTGCCGCGCCCCGAGGACACCGAACGGGTCCGCGAGCTGTGGCAGGAGGGGCTGTTCGCCGAGCGGGTCGCGCTGCTGGCGTCCCTGCGGGCCCGCGACCCCGCCGAGGCGCGGGAACTGCTCGCCGGCACCTGGGCGACCGAGCGGGCCGAGGACCGGCTGATGTTCCTCGACTCGCTGCGCACCGGCCTGGCGGCGGCGGACGAACCGTTCCTGGAGGAGGCGCTGGCCGACCGCAGCCGGAACGTACGGTCCACGGCGGCGGAGCTGCTCTCCGCGCTCCCGGGGTCGGCACTCGCGGGCCGGATGGCGGCCAGGGCCCTGACCTGCGTCTGGGTCGAGGGCATCCGAACCTCGGCGGCGATCACCGTGGAGGCACCGCACGAGTGCGACGCCGCCATGGAGCGCGACGGCGTGATACCCAAACCACCCACCGGCCGGGGCGAAAGGTCCTGGTGGTTCGGCCAGTTGCTGGAGGCCACGCCGCTCGGCGCCTGGAGCGGCCGCCTCGGCGGGCGGACCCCCGAGGAGAGCGTCGCCCTCCCGGTGACCGACGACTGGCAGAGCGAGTTGCACGCCGCCTGGTGCCGGGCGGCCGTACGCCAGCGGGACGCCGCCTGGGCGCGGGCACTCCTCGGCACACCCACCGCGCCCGAGGCCGGGGGTCCCGGCGCGGTCTCCCTGGCCGAGCGGGCCAAGCTGCTCGGCATCCTGGGGGCCGGTGAACGGGCCGAGTGGGTCGCCGGGTTCATCGCCACGCACGGTCTGTCCGAGGCGTTCCAGCTTCTGGGGGTGTGCGCGATCCCGTGGGCCGCGCCGCTCGGGAGGGCGGTGGTGGACGCGCTGAACATCGCGCGGGACGCCGGCAACTACCCCTGGAGCTTCAGCGGGGTCATGGGCCTGGCCGAGCGCTGCCTCGATCCCGGGGAGGCGGGCCGGCTCGACGGTCTCCTCGCGATCCCGGACGAGTCGGAGGACGCCGCGCCGGGCGCCGGCGGGTACTGGGCGGAGGCGTTCCAGCGCCTGGTCAGCACGTTGCGTCTGCGTGCGGCGATGGCCGAGGAACTGGGACCGGCCGTCCCGGTCACGCCCCGGCCGGCTGCCGCGCGTTCTCCCGTACCCACTCCACGATCGACGTCGTCGTCGCCCCCGGCGTGAAGATCTCCGCGACACCCTTCTCCTTCAGCGGCGGGATGTCCGCCTCGGGGATGATCCCGCCGCCGAAGACCAGGATGTCCGCCGCGTCCCGCTCCCGCAGGAGGTCGAGCACGGCGGCGAAGAGGGTGTTGTGCGCCCCCGAGAGGATGGACAGGCCGATCGCGTCGGCGTCCTCCTGGATCGCGGTGCCGACGATCTGCTCCGGAGTCTGGTGGAGGCCGGTGTAGATGACCTCCATACCGGCGTCGCGCAGCGCCCGCGCGATCACCTTGGCCCCGCGGTCATGGCCGTCGAGTCCCGGCTTGGCCACCACCACGCGGATCGGACCGGCTGCCACACCCATCACTGCCTCCATGTGAACGAACGTTATCTCCAGCATCCCGCAACCGGCGGTTTCGCGGCCAGAACCGAGGGGGAAATCACAGAGCGGGACCCCTTCGTCGCGCAGCGTCTGCGAGCACCGGCTGCGGGCCGGAGACGGGCCCGGCGGCATCCGTGTCGCGGCTCCCCATGAGGGCACTCGGGCAACAGAGGCGTTCTTCCGCGTGCCGACGGGAGGTCGGCCATGAAGGTCACTTGGGCAGCGCCGCCCTTTCTTCCACTCCGCCTGGGCTTGGACCTGCACCTGGACGTGAAGCTGGATCTGGACCTGGAGCTGCTGAAGGCCACCGCTCTGGACGTCGCCATCCTCGCGGGCCACGCCCTTCTCTACCCCTCGGGCATCGTCCAGGAACGCCTGACCGCCGCCCCGACACCGCAGGCACCCGCCCCGACACCGCAGGCACTCCCCCTTCCCGACCCAGACCCGGATTCCGAGGCCGCCCCCGCCCCCGGCCCCCGCCCAGGCCCGGATCTCCGCCCCGGTCACACTCCGGTCGTCCTGCTGCACGGCTTCATCGACAACCGCTCGGTCTTCGTCCTCCTGCGCCGCAGCCTGGCCCAGCACGGCAGGCGGCAGGTCGTCCCGCTCAACTTCTCGCCGCTGACCCGCGACATCCGTAGGGCGGCCGAGCTGCTGGGCAGGCGCGTGGAGGAGATCTGCGAGCGCACCGGCAGCCGGCGGGTCGACATCGTCGGGCACAGCCTCGGCGGTCTGATCGCGCGGTACTACGCGCAGCGCCTCGGGGGCGACCTGCGCGTCCGGACGCTGGTGACCCTGGGCACGCCGCATGCCGGCACCCGCGTGCTGCCGCTGGCCGACGCGCATCCGGTCATGCGCCAGATGCGCCCCGGCTCGGCGGTGATCGAGGAACTGTCCCGGCCGGCGCCCAACTGCCGTACGCGGTTCGTGAGTTTCTGGAGCGATCTCGACCGGGCCATGGACCCGCTGGAGACTGCGCGCCTGGACCATCCGGACCTGGCGGCGCGGAACGTCCGGGTGAGCGGCGTCGGCCATCTCGCCCTGCCACTGCATCCGGCCGTGGCCACCGGAATCCGGCAGGCCCTCGACGCGCCCGACCCCGCGCCCGACCCCGCGCCGGACTCCGACGTGGGCCCCGCCGGTCTCACAGTCGCCTGAAAGCAGATCCACAGCCGACCGCCCGGGAGGGGAAAGCGGGGGAAAAGCTGTCTGACGAGTTCCGGTTAATTCGAACGCGTATCGAACACAAAGCCAAACTCGCGTCCATCGACCGCCGAATCACGGCCGATTGCCCGTTTCCTGCGCGAGCGAAACCCACGGAAGATTGTCGTGCCCGCATACCGCCGGGTACAGTCGCCGCACTGCTCTGGCAGCCCCTGTTGTCGAGGCGAAAGAGAAGTTGGTGAACGACCGTCACCCGTCGGGGACCATGACCACCCCGGCTTCGGCATCCGACGCCGACGCGGCGCATTACGCGTCGTACGGCACCCAGGAAGCCGCGTACGGCGACTTCATCACGCACAACGGCTACGACACCACCGGATATTCCTCGCCTTCGTCCACCGGCGGTTCCTTCGCGGCGGACCCCCTCTTCGGCAGCCTTCCCGGACAGAACACGGGGGCGTACGACGCCCAGGCCGCCGCCGCCTTCGACACCACCGGTTCGTCGCACGCCACCGGCGCGTACGACGACACGACAGGCGGGTACGACACCGCCCCGTGGGCGACCGGCGCCCACCAGACCCTCAACTACGACGGGTACGCGGCCCAGCACCACGCCGCCTACGACACGGGGTCCTACGACACCACCGCCTGGACCGACGGCCGGCAGCCGTTCCCCACCGTGCCGGCGCAGGCGGACGGCCCCGAGACGAGCGGCCAGTGGGACAGCGGCACTTGGCTCCAGCCCGAGCAGTCCGGTTCCGGCCAACCCGCCGATCCGACCCAGCAGTGGAACTGGTCCACGCAGACCTTCGACACGGGGACCTTCGACACGGGGGCCTTCGACGCCACCGAGTGGAATTCCGACGGCGCGCCGGAAGCCGAGCCGGCGCAGGCCACGTCACCGCAGGACCCCGCCCCCTGGGCGACCGAGAACGAACCGCCGGACACGGCCCCTTGGGCGACCGGTGACGAACCGCACGAGGAACTGACCGGCACCGGTGAACTCCCCGCCGTCGGTCACCTCCTGGAGGAGCAGGAGGAGAGCACCGCGTTCGTCGCGGACGCGGGCACGGGTCCGGTCCCGGCGCCCACCCGGCGCTCCGGCTCCCGCGGCGCGAACCGTTCCCGCCGCCGCCCGCCCGCCAGGCGCTCCGCGCTGCTGACCATCGCCGTGCCCTCGGCCTGCGTCATGGGCGTGGCCGGTATCGCCGCCGCCTCCGTCGGCACCCTGGGCGGCGAGGACGGCCAGGAGACCCAGGCTTCGGCGCCGGACGTGCAGCCGGTGAAACCGTCCGCCGCCAACAGCAAGCTCGACACCCAGCTCGCGAGTCTCTCCGCCGGGGCCGACGACTTCGCCGACCGGGCCAGCCGGACCCAGGAGCGCATCGACCTCAAGGCGGAGCAGGACGCGGAGAAGAAGCGCGCGGCGGAGGAGGCGGCCCGCAAGGAGCGGCTGCGTCCGAAGTTCTCCCTGCCGGTCGCGCAGCACGGGCTCAGCGCCTACTACGGCCAGGCCGGCGTCAACTGGATGTCGTCCCACTCCGGCATCGACTTCCCCGTCTCGTACGGCGCGACGGTGATGGCCGCGACCGACGGCACGGTCCGCACACAGTTCAACGTCGCGTACGGGAACATGATGATCGTGACGGCGAAGGACGGCACGGAGACCTGGTACTGCCACCTCTCCACGTACCGGGTGCCCCCGGGTTCGACCGTCAAAGCCGGCGATCCGATCGCGTACTCCGGGGACTCGGGCAACTCGACCGGCCCGCACCTGCACTTCGAGGTCCGCCCGGCCGGCGGCTCGGCCATCGACCCGCTGCCGTGGCTGCGCAGCCACGGCCTCGACCCGACGTAGTAAGCCCCCGCCCCCGACGCGGCAGACCCGTCCGGGGCCCCTGTCATCAGGCCCCGGAGTCGAGTCGGGTCAGCGCACTCAGAGCTTCTCCACCGGCGCGTACCGCAGAAGCAGCCGCTTCGGCTTGGCCTCACCGAAGTCGATCGTCGCCTCGGCGTTGCCGCCGGTGCCCTTCACCCCGACGACCGTGCCCAGGCCGAACTGGTCGTGCGTGACCCGGTCGCCGACCGCCAGCGACACCGTCGGCTTCTCGCCGGAGCGGCGGGTCGCGAAGCCGGACCCGCCCGAGGCCGAGGAACGGGACCGGGACGACGACAGCGACGCGGCCACCCCGGAGACCGGCCCGGCCGGGGCCGACGCGCTCGACCCGGTCCGCTTCCACTCCAGATGGGCGGGCGGGATCTCCTCCAGGAAACGGGACGGCGGGTTGTACGACGGCTGGCCCCAGGCGCTGCGCAGCGTGGACCGCGTCAGATACAGCCGCTCGCGCGCGCGCGTGATCCCGACGTACGCGAGGCGCCGCTCCTCCTCCAGTTCCTTGGCCTGGCCGAGGGCGCGCATGTGCGGGAAGACGCCGTCCTCCATGCCGGTCAGGAAGACGACCGGGAACTCCAGGCCCTTGGCGGTGTGCAGGGTCATCAGGGTGACGACGCCGTCGCCGTCCTCCTCGTCCGGGATCTGGTCGGAGTCGGCGACCAGGGCGACCCGTTCCAGGAAGTCGGCCAGCGTCCCCGCCTGCTCGCCCTCCGCCTCGGCCCGCTCCTGCTCGAACTCCAGGGCGACGGCGGCGAGTTCCTGGAGGTTCTCGACGCGGGTCTCGTCCTGCGGGTCGGTGGACGCCTGCAACTCGGCGAGGTACCCGGTCCGTTCGAGGATGGCCTCCAGCACGGTGGCCGGTCCGGCGCCGGACTCCACGACCGTACGGAGATCCTCCATCAGCGTGTTGAAGCGTTTGACGGCGTTGGTGGAGCGCGCGGCCATGCCGTACGCCTCGTCCACCCGCCGCAGCGCCTGCGGGAAGCTGATCTTCTCCCGCTGGGAGAGCGCGTCGATCATCGCCTCGGCGCGGTCGCCGATGCCCCGCTTGGGGACGTTGAGGATGCGGCGCAGCGGCACCGAGTCCTCGGGGTTGGCGAGCACCCGCAGGTAGGCCAGGACGTCCCGGACCTCCTTGCGCTCGTAGAAGCGGACGCCGCCGACGACCTTGTAGGGCAGGCCGACGCGGATGAAGATCTCCTCGAAGACACGGGACTGGGCGTTGGTGCGGTAGAAGACCGCGACGTCACCGGCCTTGGCCTCGCCCGCGTCCGTGAGGCGGTCGATCTCCTCGGCGACGAACTGGGCCTCGTCGTGCTCGGTGTCGGCGACGTACCCGGTGATCCGCGAGCCGGCGCCCTGGTTGGTCCAGAGGTTCTTGGGGCGACGGGACTCGTTGCGCTCGATCACCGCGTTGGCGGCGGTGAGGATGGTCTGCGTGGAGCGGTAGTTCTGCTCCAGCAGGATCGTGGTCGCGTCCGGGTAGTCCTCCTCGAACTGGAGGATGTTGCGGATGGTCGCGCCGCGGAAGGCGTAGATCGACTGGTCGGCGTCACCGACGACGCACAGCTCGGCGGGCGGCACCTCGGCCTCGCCCCCGGCCTCGCCCCCGGCCTCCGAAGGCACGTCGACCGGCTGCGCGGCGGAGTGCCCGGCGGAGTGCCCGGCGGAGGTACCGACCAGTTCGCGCACCAGGCTGTACTGGGCGTGGTTGGTGTCCTGGTACTCGTCGACCAGGACGTGCCGGAAGCGGCGGTGGTAGTGCTCGGCGACGTCGGGGAAGGCGCGGAGCAGGTTGACCGTCGTCATGATCAGGTCGTCGAAGTCGAGAGCGTTGGCCTCGCGCAGCCGCGACTGGTACAGGGCGTACGCCTGGGCGACCGTCTTCTCGAAGCCGTCGGTCGCCTGCGCGCTGAAGTCCTCCTCGTCGATCAGCTCGTTCTTCAGGTTGCTGATCTTGGCGCTGAAGGACTTGGGCGGGAAGCGCTTGGGGTCCAGGTCCAGGTCGCGGCAGACGAGCGCCATCAGGCGCTTGGAGTCGGCGGCGTCGTAGATCGAGAACGACGAGGTGAAGCCGAGCCGCTTGGACTCCCGGCGCAGGATGCGCACGCACGCGCTGTGGAACGTCATGACCCACATGGCGTTGGCGCGCGGGCCGACGAGCCGCTCGACGCGCTCCTTCATCTCGCCCGCGGCCTTGTTGGTGAAGGTGATCGCGAGGATCTGGCCGGGGTGGGCGCCGCGCTGGGCGAGCAGGTGGGCGATGCGGTGGGTGAGCACCCGGGTCTTGCCGGAACCGGCTCCGGCCACGATGAGCAGCGGGGAACCGGCGTGCACGACGGCGGCCCGCTGGTTCTCGTTGAGCCCGTCCAGCAGGGCCGCGGGGTCGGTGACCGGGCGCGGGGCGCCGTCCCGGTAGTACGCCTCCCGGTCCGGCGGCGCGTCGAACCTCCCGGCGAACAGGCCGTCCGGGACCGGCTCCGGACCGTGCTCGTCCTCGGGTGGCGGCGGAGGCTCCTCCTCGTGGCCGCGGGGGGCCTGGAGGTTCGCCAGGAAGCTGTCGTCAAAGAGGCTGCTCATCGCTCCCCGAGTCTAGAGCGCCCCACTGACAACCGGACGCCGCCCGGAGAACCCGCCCGCACGCGGCACGTGACCTCCGTCTCCAGCGCGGCCACAACCGCCTCCGCCACGTTCCCGACAGAAACCCTCACGCCCAGTGACACCCCACCACAAGGTCACGAAAATGTATCGGGCATATCACCCGTCAACCTTCACAGGTGGCACACGAGTTGGCTACGGTGCTCCGCAGGCCGCACGACCCCCACCGGCGAACCGTCGCCGGGCCGCGCGGCCTCCGCCGAGTCCGGCGCGTCCGCACGACGCGTGGAGCCGGGGACCCGACCGAGATCTGGGGTGAATCGGTTCACAGCCCTGCGGGGCCGCGACCGTAGGGCACACCTTCCGTATTGCCCCCGCCCGAACCCTCCCCCAGAGCCTGAACGGCCTGGGGGGACCCCAGCCAACCCGGCAGGCGGAGCACGGAAGGAGTCGCCAGCCTTGGCGTCGCACCGCAAGTCCCGTCCCGCAGGCACGCGGGTGGCGGGGATACGCACCCCCGTCCTGGCCACGGCCGCCCTCACCTCCGTGGCGCTGCTCTCCCAGACGGCCACCGCCGCCCCCGCCGACGACCGGCCGAGCCTCGAAGAGGTCCAGAAGAAGGTCGACGACCTCTACCGCCAGGCCGGGTCGGCCACCGAGAAGTACAACGCCGCCAAGGAGAAGTCCACCAAGCAGCGCAAGCAGGTCGACACCCTCCTCGACGACGTCGCCACGCGCACCCAGGAGCTGAACGACGCGCGGGAGGAGCTGGGCACCTTCGCCGCCGCCCAGTACCGCACCGGCGCCTCCCTCCCCGACACCGCGACCTTCCTGCTGGCCGACTCCGCGCAGGACTACTTCGACCAGAACCAGCTCATGGACCGGCTCACCGGCCGCCAGAAGCTCGCGGTCGACGACTACGTCACGCGGCAGGCGGAGACGATGGAGAAGCGCCAGGAGGCCACCGAGAGCCTCCAGACGCTCACCGAGTCGCAGAACGACCTGAAGACGGCGAAGGCCACCGTCCAGAAGAAGCTCACCACCGCGCGTGAGCTGCTCTCCGAGCTGACCGCCGAGGAGAAGGCGCGGCTCGCGGCGATCGAGAAGAAGAAGCAGGAGGCGGCCGCCCGCAAGGCCGAGGAACTGGCCCGGCAGCAGGCCGAGGAGCGGGAGCGGGCCGAGCAGGCCGCCCAGGAGAGCGCCCCCGCCGACTCGTCGTCGGACTCGTCCGGAACCGGCACCGGCACCGGCACCGGGTCGGGCTCGTCCACGTCGGACCCCGCGTACGCCACCAAGGCGGAGAAGGTGCTCGCCTTCGCCCGCGCCCAGATCGGCAAGCCGTACGTGTGGGGCGCCACCGGCCCCGACTCCTACGACTGCTCGGGTCTGACCGGGGCCGCCTGGAAGGCCGCGGGGGTGCCGCTGCCGCGCACCACCTATGACCAGGTGAACGCGGGCACGACCGTGTCGATCTCCCAGGCACAACCCGGTGACCTGGTCTTCTTCTACGACGACATCTCTCACGTCGGCATCTACATCGGCAACGGGATGATGATCCACGCGCCGAAGCCGGGCGCGTACGTCCGCGAGGAATCGGTGTACTACGACGGCGAGTCCTCGATCCACAGCGTGGTGCGACCGGCCTGAGGGGCGCCGCTCTCTAGCATCGGCCCATGTCATCCGGCACCGCCCCCGTTCCCGGCGTCCCCGGCCCCGGCGCCGCCCCCGCCTCCTTGCGCGCCTGGTGGGCGCGGCGTCCGCCGGCCGCCGGGGCCGCCGTGATGGCGACCGGCATCGTCTCCGTCGGCCTGCACCTGACCGGCCACGAGACGCTGTCCCGCATCGCCCTGGTCCTGGCCTGCGTGGCCTGGCTGGGGCTGGCGGCGAACTTCGTCCTGCTGCTGGTGCGCGAGCGGGCGCGGTGGGTGGCGCAGGCGGTGACGCCGGGCGCGCTCACCGCGGTCGCGGCGACGACCGTGATCGGCACCCGCTTCGCGCTGCTCGGCCGGCCCACCCCGGCCGAGGCCCTGCTCGCCCTCGCCACACTGCTGTGGCCGGTACTGATCGTGCTGGTCGTACGGCACTGGGGGCGGCGCATGCCGGGGGCGGTGTTCCTGGGCTGCGTGGCCACCGAGGGGCTCGCCGTGCTCGGCGCCACGCTGGCCGCCGCCACCTCCACGGCCTGGCTCGCGCACGCGTCCCTGGTGCCGTTCTGGCTGGGCCTGGTGCTGTACGCCGCCGCCCTGTTCCGTTTCGACCCGGCGCAGGTGGTGCGGGGCGCCGGGGACCACTGGGTGGCGGGCGGCGCGCTCGCCATCTCGGCGCTGGCCGGCGCCAAGCTGCTCGGCGCCGCCGGCTCCGGCATGTACCTGTGGAACCGGGACGACGGCGACGTCCTGCGCACCACCACCGTCGCCCTGCTCACCCTGGACCTCGCCTGGTACGCCGTCCTGCTGATCGCCGAGATCGTCCGCGTCCGGCCCCGTTACGACGTGCGCCGCTGGGCGACGGTCTTCCCGCTCGGCATGACGTCGGCGGCGACACTCTCCGTCGGCGCCGTCCTGGAGGTGTCCTGGCTGGACGGCCTGGGCGAGGTGCTGCTGTGGATCTCGGTGGCCGCCTGGCTCGCGGTGGCCGCGGGTGCGGTGACCTCCGCGCGGCCCGTACCGGAAGGGCGGCGGCCACGGTGACCGTGGGCGACGATGCCGTTCGCGGGGGCGGCGCGGGTGGTGTGAGGGTCAGACGCGGCGGGCGTGGGCGACGAAGGCGCCCCAGACACCGGCCGGCACGACGAGCCGCGGACTCCGCACACCCAGCTTCGAGTCCCGGACATGCGTCAGGGAATCACCGGACTCAGGTCCGGTGCGGGCGACTTCGACGCAGTCGCTGCCTTGGCTGTCGCTGTAGCTCGACTTGACCCATACCAGTCGGTCGCTCATAGCTCGTCCGCCACCTTCCTGAGGAACAGCGCCGACTCCTCGACGCTGAGGGCATGCATGCGGATCATGCCATGTGCCTGGGCCATCCTGCTGACCTTGTCGGCACTGGCATAGAGGGCACTCGTCTCCTGCCCTTCGGCGAAGGCGTAGTAGTCGTGGTCTGCGGTCTCCAGAAGCACGATGGGACCGTTCAGAGCCACCCCGCTCGCCCTCCCGACGGGCAGCACCTGGATCGATACATTGCGAAGTTTCGTCACTGCCAGCATGTGAAGCAACTGCCGGTGCATGACCTCACGGTCCCCCACCATCGTCCGCAACGCCGCTTCGTAGATGACGAAGCTGAAGACGCCGCCGTTCTTGGCCGTCAGCGCCTCCTGTCGTCGCAACCTCGCCGTCACGCGCTCCTCGACGGTCTCATCGTCGAGTGGTGGGCAGCTTTCGCTGATCAGCTCACGCGCGTACTCCTCCGTCTGCAACAGTCCCGGGATCAGCAGCGGCTGGTACGAGTGCACGGCGATGGCGTCCTTCTCGATCGCCACGAACTCCTGCGACCGAGCCGGGAACGGCTCCGGCTTCAAATGCTCATGCGCCGCCGCCAGTTTCCCCTTGGCCGCGCACAATTGGTCCGCCGTCTGCAACAACCGCAGAGTCGGACGTCGCCTCCCGCACTCCATCGACTTCACGTACTCGTAGTCATAGCTGGCCTCCTTCGCCAGTTGCTGACGGCTCACCCCGGCCTCCTCGCGCCACATCTTGATCTGGCTGCCGCAGTACCGCCACGCCTGTTGGGGCTGCTGAGCATCTCCGGAAGTCGCCACGCCCGTCCCACCTCCCACCGACACACCATGTACAGGCACGCTGTGTACCCGAGCCGCTACTCCAGAGGTTAAGCGGCATGCAGCAGCCTGATCCCGACAATCGACTGAGAACCACACCCAAGGACCGAAGCACATGCCGACCACCGCCGCCCCGAAGGACATCGAGTGGCGCCTGCCGCGTCACGCCCGCAGCGTCGGCCGGGCGCGTACGTTCCTTCGGGAGCAGGCCGCTTCGTGGAAGGTGCCGGACGAGGTGGCGGAGACGGCGGTGCTGCTCCTCAGCGAGCTGATGACGAACGCGTACCGCCATGCGAAGGTCTCCCCGGGCCGGGAGATCTGGGCCCGGTGCGCGCTGACCGACGACCGCCTGCGCGTGTGGGTGACGGACGCGGACGGCACGCTGCCGGCGACCCGGCACGCGGCGCCGGACGACGAGTCGGGCCGGGGCCTGGCGCTGGTGGCCGTGCTGGCGGACGACTGGGGTGCGGCGCTCCGGGAGAAGGGCGTCGGCAAGACGGTCTGGTTCGAACTCCGCCTGCCGGACGGGGTCAGACCAGCCGCCGTGCCGTAGCCCACCGGGTCAGCTCGTGGCGGTTGGAGAGCTGGAGTTTGCGCAGTACGGCCGAGACGTGGGACTCGACCGTCTTCACGGAGATGAAGAGCTGTTTGGCGATCTCCTTGTAGGCGTAGCCGCGGGCGATGAGGCGCAGTACTTCGCGTTCGCGCTGGGTGAGGCGGTCGAGGTCCTCGTCGACCGGTGGGGCGTCGGTGGAGGCGAAGGCGTCCAGGACGAAGCCGGCCAGGCGGGGGGAGAAGACGGCGTCGCCCTCCTGGACCTGGAAGATGGAGTCGACCAGGTCGGCTCCGGTGATCGTCTTGGTGACGTAGCCGCGGGCGCCGCCGCGGATCACGCCGATCACGTCCTCCGCGGCGTCCGAGACGGAGAGGGCGAGGAAGCGTACGGGCTGTTCCGCGTCGGCCATCAGCGGGGCGCAGCGGCGCAGGACCTCGACGCCGCCGCCGCCGGGGAGGTGGACGTCGAGGAGGACCACCTCGGGGCGGGTCGCGGTGATGACCGTGACGGCCTGGTCGACGTCGGCGGCCTCGCCGACCACCTCGACGCCGGTCTCCTCGGTCCGGCCGATCTCGGCCTGGACGCCCGTACGGAACATGCGGTGGTCGTCGACGAGGACGACCCGCGCGTGCCGTCCGGCCGTCGCGCTCGTCTCGGTCGTCGGTTCGCTCATGACGTGTTCTCCGCCCTCTCCATCTCCAGTTCGACCTCGGTGCCGCCATCCGGCACGGCACGCAGCCGTGCCGTACCGCCGTGCCGTTCCATGCGGCCGATGATCGATTCTCTGACACCCATCCGGTCGGCGGGTATCGAGTCGAGGTCGAAGCCGGGCCCGCGGTCACGGACGGACACGAAGACCGTCCGGCCCTCGACTTCGGCGTAGACCTGTACGGCGCCGCCCTCGCCACCGTACTTGGCGGCGTTCACCATGGCCTCGCGCGCGGCCTGCATCTGCGCGGACGTCTTCTCGTCGAGCGGGCAGTCGCCCACGACGACGACTTCGAGGGGGACGCCGTGCTTGTCCTCGACCTCGGCGGCGTTGCGCTTGACGGCCTCGGCGAGGGTGGCGGGCTCGTCGTCCTCGTCCTTGCCGTTGCCCTCGGGCCGGTAGAGCCAGGCGCGCAGGTCGCGTTCCTGGGCGCGGGCCAGGCGGCGCACCTCGCCCGGCTGTTCGGCGTTGCGCTGGATCAGGGTCAGGGTGTGCAGCACCGAGTCGTGTACGTGCGCGGCGACCTCGGCGCGCTCCTGGGCGCGGATGCGCATCAGGCGTTCCTCGGACAGGTCCTGCGTCATCCGGACGAGGTAGGGCCCGGCCAGCAGCGTGATGCCGACCAGGACGGCGAGGGCGGCCTGGAGCACCGAGCCGAGGTGGGCGGCGGAGCCCTGGAGCACGAAGATGGCGGAGACCCCGGCGGTCACCAGCAGCACGCCGGCTCCGGTGCGCAGGAGTGTGACCGTACGGCGGTTGCGGCCGACCTCGGCCCAGCGGGCCCGGCGGGCGTTGTCCGCCTGGCGCCACACCAGGGCGACACCGGCGCCGACCAGCACGGTCGGCCAGAGGTAGGCGCGCGCGCCGCCGCCGAGGTTGACGTTGCCGACGAAGACCATGGCGACGACGACCATGAGGAGCAGGGCGACGATCTGGCCCTTGTCGGGTCTGCGGGCGACCAGTCTGCGCCGGCCGTCCGGCGCGGTCTCGGCGCCGACCAGGGGGGACGGCCGCGGGGTGTCGACGCCGCCGACGCCGAGCGGGACGAAGAACCAGAACGCGGCGTACAGCAGCGCGCCGAGGCCGTCCGCCATGAACAGGCCGACGAAGACCAGCCGCACCCAGACCACGGGCAGCCCGAGGTGCCCGGCGAGGCCCCGCGCCACTCCGCCGAGCCAGCGTCCGTCGCTGCTGCGGTAGAGCTTGCGCGGCGGCCGGGGTTCGGCGACGGGCACTGTTGCGGCTTCCGGCATGTCACCGATGGTCACACGGCGGCCCCGCACCGGGCATCAGGGTCGGCCCGGAGACTTCCCTGATCTCGGACGGCCGCGCTCCCCCGGGGCCGCCCGGCGCCGATATCAGGGTCGGACCAGGGTCGTCCCGCCTGCCGCCGGGCACCCGCGGCCGTCACCATGGACCCATGACAGAACACGACCCCGCCGCGGCGGGCCCGGCCCCCGGCGCCGGTGGCGGGGCGGCGGCCCCGGACGGTGTCGGGCCGCCCCCCGTGTTCCGCCGCGACCGGCGGCACAAGGTGCTCGCCGGGGTGTGTGCCGGGCTGGGGCGGCAGTGGGACATGGACCCGGTGATCTTCCGGATCACGCTGGCCGTGCTCTCCGCGACCGGCGGCCTCGGCCTGATCTTCTACGGTTTCGCCTGGCTGTTCGTCGCGGCCGACGACGAGGACGAGAACGAGGTGCGCAAGCTGCTCACCGGCCGCGTCGACGGGCAGGCGCTGGCGGCCGTGCTCTTCGCCCTGGTCGGCTGCGGGGTCTTCCTCACCCTGATGAACAACGGCGACGTGCTGACCTTCGCCGTCGTCCTCTCCCTGCTGCTCGCGGGCGCGGCGTACTGGTCGCGCCGGCGCGGCGCGGCCGATCCCGACCCCCTCGCCGCCCAGGCGGCGGCGGACGCGCCGCCGGAGGCGCAGGCACCGCCGGCGGCGCACGGCCACCCCTCCTGGTGGCGCGACCCGATCGTCAAGGACGGCTCCCACGTCGGCGGCACGGGATACCTGTGGGGACCGCGCGACTCCCCCGACCGGGGCCTCGCGGCGGGCGCCGCCGCCGACCGGGGCACCCGCACGAGCACGGGCGCGGGCGCGGGCCGCCGCCCCGGGACACCACCTCCGCGCGGCCCCCGCCGGATCGGCGGCCTGGTCTTCCTGCTCGCGCTCGTCGCCGGTGTCCTCGGCACCCGCCTGACCTGGGACCACCACCCGCTGGGCGGCAGCCTGCAGACCGGTCTGTCCTGCGCGCTCGCGGTCTTCGGACTCGGCATCGCGCTCAGCGCCTTCCACGGGCGTACGGGTGCCGGTTCGGTCTTCCTGGCGGTCCTCACGGCCGCGCTGCTGGCCGGCGCCGCGGCCCTGCCCGAGGACGTCGGCACCGACTGGGTACGCACCACCTGGCAGCCCGCCGCGGCGGACCGGGTGGCGAAGCGGTACGAGGTCGGCACCGGCGTCGGCACCCTGGACCTGTCCCGCGTGGCCGTGGGCGCGGGCCGTACGGTCACCACCGAGGCCGAGGCGGGCATCGGCCGGCTCAAGGTCGTCGTCCCGCGCGACGTCACCGTACGGCTGGACATCGAGGTCGGCGTGGGTGACATCCGGCTGCCCGGCGACGACGACAAGGACGTGGACGTGGCACCGGACAGGCACGAGCGGGTGACGCTGCCCCCGGCCGACCGCGGCGGCAGCGGCGGGGTGCTCGACCTCGGCCTGGAGGTCGGCGCGGGACAGGTGGAGGTGGCCCGTGCCACGTCATGAGTTCCAGCCGGGACGGCTCGTCGCCGGCGCCTTCCTGCTCGCGGCGGGCGTCGTCTACGCGGGTGACGCGGACGGCCGGTGGCAGGCCCCCTGGTTCGGGCTGATCCCGCTCGTGGTGGGCGGCCTGTGCCTGGCGGGCGCGGTCGCCACCGTCGCCGGGGCCGCCCGGCGCCGGCGCCGGGCGTCCTCCCCGGGGAACGGCGGCGGCTACCGGTAGCCGCCGGCCCCGCCGCCCCGCCGCCGTCGCCGGGCCCGCAGCCACGCGTCCGCCGACAGCAGTGGGGCCCCGGCCAGCACGAGCGGCAGCCAGGCCATCAGGTAGGGCAGGTCATTGCCGTAGTAGTACGGGTCGGAGGCCCAGCTCACCGTCAGCCACAGGCTGAGCGAGATCAGCGCGCCGCCGAGTGCCGCGAGCCGCGCCAGGAGGCCGATCAGGGTGCCGAGGCCCACGGCCAGTTCCCCGAGGGCGATGGCGTAACCGAAGCCGGTCGGGCTCTTCAGCGCCAGGTCGACCAGGGCGGGCAGGGCCGAGGAGTCCCGGACGGTCCGCATCATGTCCCCGACGGAACCGGCGCCCGAGTCCTTCAGGAAGGCGCTGTCGGTGAGCTTGTCCAGACCGGCGTAGACGAAGGTGACGCCGAGGAAGATCCGCAGCGGGAGGAGTGCGTACCGGGCGACGGCGTCCCGCCGGTCCCGGCCGCCGTCCGGATGGATGGTGTCCGATCGCATGCCATGAGTCATCGCTGTCGCCAGCCGCCTCTCGCCCGCGCGTGCCCAGACCCCCGACAGACCATACGTACGACGGGACGGGCCCGCTCAATCCTCGCCGGACCGTTTTTCTCCCGCCCGCGCGCCGCGCCGCCCGTCACCCCGTCGCCCGTCACCCGGTCGTCCCGTCACTCCGTCACTCCGTCACGTCACTCCGTCACTCCGTCACGTCGACCGCGTATCCGTTCGTCTCCACGCCCGCCGCCGTGACCACCTGGACCTGCACCCGGCCCGGCTCCACGTCCGCCGGCACGGGGACGGTCAGCAGGGAGTCGGTGGGGTTGCTGAAGCCGCCCGCGACCGGCACCAGCGGCACCTGGACGTTGACCGCGCCGATCCTGACCACCATCCGCGACAGCCGGTCCGCGCCCTGCGCGCCAGGCGGCACGAACCCGGCACCCCGGATCTCGATGTCGTCGCCGGTCCGGATCGGCCCGTCCAGGTCGCCGGCCTCCCGTGAGCGGACCACGGAAAGGATCACCGGACGGCCGCCCTCCGCGTACTTGCCGGCCACATAGGTGGCCGCCGACACCAGCACCACCACCGCCAGCCCCCACGGCAGGTCGGGGAGGTGCTCCGGGCGGCGGGCCAGCCGGACCGCCGCGAAGACCAGGGCGACCGCGCCGATCACGACGTACTGGATGTCGGCGAAGGTGCCCCGCCCGGCGTCGTCGGTCAGCAGGTCCGCCGCGCGCGGCCGGTCCGCCCGGACCTTCTGCAGCCGCTGCCCCAGCACCCGCACCCCGATCACCCGGCGTACCAGCACCGCGATCACGCAGACCACCGCGAGGACGGTCACCGTGCCGGCGCCCCGGCGCAGTGCGAGGCCGGAGATGAGGGCGTCGCGCTCGGCGTGGACGGAGGCCAGCGCCAGTTGCCCCACCAGCACCAGGACGGCGTACGCCACGAACAGCACCCAGGCCGCCGCCACCGCGCGGGAGGTGGAGAGCCGGTTGTCCTCGCCGATGACCGGCGCGAGCACCCCGCCGCGCGCCCGGTGGAACCAGGAGGCGGCCGTGAGCGCCCCGGCCACCACCAGTGCCGCCGCGAGACCGGCGGTGCGGGCGGGTGTCCAGGCGGCGCCCACCGCGGTGAGCGCCTGCCCGAGCAGCAGCAGGACGACCGCCGCCCAGACCGCGCCGGCCGTACGGCCCCACAGCCCGGCGAGCCACGCCCCGCCCTCGGCCCGGCCGCGCGCGGCGACCTGCCCGGCGGACTGGGTCAGTTCCTCGGAGACCCACTGCCGGGTGGCCGACGCCGAGCGGGCCACCGCGGCCGGCAGGCCCCGCCCCGCGGCGAACTCGTCCCTCCTGAGCAGGAATTCGGCGACCGCGCGCCGATGCCCCTCACGCGCGCCGTGCGGGCAGTCCCCGCACGTGCACCCGCCTCCGTGCGCACCCGCGCCACCGTGTCCCGCCCCCTGCACCGCCACGCCCGACCGTCCGCCTTCCCGCACCTCTGCGCCGACACCGCAACTCCCGTGCGATGACTGCGAATTGTGCCCTATACGACCGGGTCCGCGCCGGGCGCCCCCGGCCCTCGGTGGCCAGTGCGAGTGAGGTGCGGGCCGCCGCGTTGACCCGGCCGGCCGCGTGCACGGCCGCCGGCGGGTCGGACTCGGTCCGGCGGGTCGGGATCAGTCCAGCAGGTCGGGCTCAGTCCAGCAGGTCGGGCTCGGCGCGGCTGACCTCCCGCCACAGCGGCTGGTAGTTGATCCAGGCCATCAGGTCCCCGCCGAGCTGCTCGCGCGTCGCCACCGCCTGCCGGTGGGCGATCAGCACCGGTCGGCCCGCCGCCCGCGCGGTGAGCTGCACCTGACAGGACCGTTCCATCGACAGGAACCACCAGGCCGCCGCGTCCACCGAGTCGCCGACGGTCAGCAGTCCGTGGTTGCGCAGGACCAGCGCCTTGTGCGAGTCGAGGGTGTCCGCGATGCGCCGCCCCTCCTCGGCGTCCACGGCGACGCCGCTGTAGGAGTCGTAGAGGACGTGGTCCTCGTAGAAGGCGCAGCTCTCCTGGGTGAGGGGGTCCAGCAGCTCACCGAGGGCGGCGAGCGCCCGGCCGTGCACCGAGTGGCAGTGGGCGACGGCGACGACGTCCGGGCGGGCGGCGTGCACCTGGGAGTGGACGGTGAACGCGGCCTGGTTGACGTGGTAGCGGCCCTCGATGACCTGCCCGTCGGAGTTGGCCAGCACCAGATCGCCCACCGTGACGTGCCGGAACGGCAGGCCGAACGGGTTGACCCAGAAGCAGTCGGTGAACTCCGGGTCGCGGGCGGTGATGTGCCCGGAGACGCCGTCCTCCAGCCCGGCCCGCCCGAAGATCCGCAGGGCGCCCGCGAGGCGTTCCTTACGGTGCCGGCGCTCGTCCCCGACCGACTCGTGCATCGGCGGCATCGCGAACTGGAGTCGGTCGAGGGGCTGCGGCGGGGGCGGCGCGGTCCCGGGTGTCCCGTACGTGTGTTCTCCGGCACTGGGTTGATTCACGGGGCGGAAGTTACCGTCGGTGAGGCCGGGAAGACAGTTCTGTGCCGTAAAGATGCGGACGCGGTACGGCGGTGGCCGGCCGGTGGCCGCGGCACGGGAGGCGGGACGGGAGCGGCGGCGGAACGGGAGCGGGCGGCGGGACGGCGGCGGCGGTTTCGCCTCTCTCCGTCCCGCCGCTCCCTCAGGGGCGCGGCGGCCCTACTCCCACTCGATGGTGCCCGGGGGCTTCGAGGTCACGTCGAGGACCACGCGGTTGACGTCCTTGACCTCGTTGGTGATGCGGGTGGAGATCCGGGAGAGGACGTCGTACGGCAGGCGGGACCAGTCGGCCGTCATCGCGTCCTCGGAGGAGACGGGGCGCAGCACGATCGGGTGACCGTAGGTGCGGCCGTCGCCCTGGACGCCGACCGAGCGGACGTCGGCGAGCAGGACCACCGGGCACTGCCAGATCTCGCGGTCGAGGCCGGCCGCGGTCAGCTCCTCGCGGGCGATGGCGTCGGCCTGGCGCAGCAGGTCCAGGCGCTCCTTGGTGACGTCGCCGACGATGCGGATGCCGAGGCCGGGGCCGGGGAAGGGCTGGCGCTGGACGATCTCCTCCGGCAGGCCCAGCTCCTGGCCGACCATCCGGACCTCGTCCTTGAACAGCTTGCGCAGCGGCTCGACGAGCTGGAACTCCAGGTCCTCGGGGAGTCCGCCGACGTTGTGGTGGGACTTGATGTTGGCGGCGCCGGTGCCGCCGCCGGACTCGACCACGTCCGGGTAGAGGGTGCCCTGGACGAGGAACTCGACCGCGGGGCCCTCGTCGGCGATGATCTCGGCCTGCGCCTGCTCGAAGACCCGGATGAACTCGCGGCCGATGATCTTCCGCTTCTCCTCGGGGTCCGAGACCCCGGCGAGCGCCTTCAGGAACCGCTCCTCGGCGTCGACGACCTTGAGGTTGACCCCGGTCGAGGCGACGAAGTCCTTCTCGACCTGCTCGGTCTCGCCCTGGCGCATCAGGCCGTGGTCGACGTAGACACAGGTGAGCTGGGAGCCGATGGCCTTCTGGACCAGGGCCGCGGCGACCGCGGAGTCCACGCCGCCGGACAGGCCGCAGATGGCACGCTTGTCGCCGACCTGCGCGCGGATGGCGGCGACCTGCTCCTCGATCACGTTGCCGGTGGTCCAGTCCGGGGTGAGACCCGCGCCCCGGTACAGGAAGTGCTCCAGGACCTGCTGGCCGTGGGTGGTGTGCATCACCTCGGGGTGGTACTGCACGCCGTAGAGCTTCTTGTCGTCGTTCTCGAAGGCGGCGACCGGGACGACGTCCGTGGAGGCGGTGACGGTGAAGCCCTCGGGTGCGGCGGAGCAGGCGTCGCCGTGCGACATCCAGACCGCCTGCGTGTCCGGGGTGCCCTCGAAGAGCGTGGAGGAGGACCGGGAGACGGCGAGGTCGGTACGGCCGTACTCGCGGGCGCCGGTGTTGTCCACGGTGCCGCCGAGGGTCTGCGCCATGAGCTGGAAGCCGTAGCACATGCCGAAGACGGGGACACCGGCCTCGAACAGGGCGCGGTCGAGGGTCGGCGCGCCCTCCTCGTACACCGACGAGGGGCCGCCGGAGAGGATGATCGCCGAGGGGTTCTTGGCGAGCATCTCCGCCACCGGCGTGGAGCTGGGCACGATCTCGCTGTAGACCCGCGCCTCGCGGACACGGCGGGCGATGAGCTGGGCGTACTGCGCGCCGAAGTCGACGACCAGGACGGTGTCGGGGGCGGCGGCAGCGGGAGTCGCTGATGACACGGGGTGCCTTCCGGCGGTCGGGCGGGGGTCTTGTGCTCCCGATTCTACCGAGGCGGCCGGGTGACACGTCCCGCCGGGCCGCCGGGCGTCCCCCGGGACCGCGCCGCTCAGAGCCTTGCGGTCGCACTTCAGTTCGGGTCCTTCCTCACCCGTACGGCGCGTGACCGTCGCACCCGGGCGTCGTTGGTCCCGGTGTCCGCGCCAGCCAGGGGCGGCCCGAGAGAACCACGCGTGGCTCGGCTGGAGCGATGAGACGTACGGATCACGCCGTGCGTCGTGGGACCTCGCTCCAGGGAAGTGACCGGACGGCAGGGGACAGCAGCCCGGTCACCCAAGAGAACGGCCGGCTCCGGGGACGCCCGGGGCCGGCCGACGGACCCGTCCCCGGTCCCCGACCGGTGAAGAGCCCCGCGGCCGAAGCTCGCGGGGCTTTTCGCCGTGCGCGCGAAGTGTGACGCATGACACACAGGAATTCCCTGAGGTACGGGACAACCATTCGCCGGTGCCGTCGATCCAACGTGCAACCCCCCGGCAACACAAGACGGGAAGGACCTGCGCTCGGAGGGGGGCGCAGGTCCTTCTTCTGTGTGCGGCCCAGCGGGTCGGTGTGCGGCCCCGCGGGGTGGCGGCCGGTGCGGGTTACTTCTTCGGCGGCACCGCGGGTATGCCGAGCAGTGGCAGCCGCAGCGCGCCGAAGGCGTCCGCCGGGACCGCCGGCGCCTTGGGCTCGACCGCGCCGAGCCGCTCGTACGCCGCCCCCTGGGCGGGCCGCGGGTCGGCGTCCCCCTTGTTGGGCCAGTACGACATGGCCCGTTCGGCCTGGGCCGTGATGGTCAGGGACGGGTTGACGCCCAGGTTGGCGGAGACCGCGGCGCCGTCGACGACCGAGATGCCCGGATGGCCGTAGAGCCGGTGGTACGGGTCTATGACGCCGTCCTCGCGGGAGGCGCCGATCGGGCAGCCGCCGAGGAAGTGGGCGGTGAGCGGCGTCCCCATCAGCTCGCCGACGTTGGACCCGGCGAAGCCGTTGATCTCCGCGGCGAGGGCCGAGGCGCCCTCGGTCGCCGCCTTGATCTGCTTGGGGTTGGGCGCGCCGTGGCCCTGGCGGGCGGTGAGCAGGCCCTTGCCGACGCCGCCCGGCTTGAGGTGGGTGGTCAGGGAGTTGTCCACCGACTGCATGACCAGGCCGATGATGGTCCGCTCCGACCATTTGCGGTTGGACAGCGAGCGCAGGACCAGCATCGGGTGCCTGGCCGCGTGGGCCAGGAAGCCCAGCACGCGGGTGGTGCCGGAACCGGTCCGGCCCGCGTACGGCACCTGGAGGATCGACAGGCTGCCCATCGAGTTGGAGCCCTTGCCGTAGCGGACCGGTTCGATGTGGGTGCTGGCGTCGGGGTGGATCGAGGAGGTGATGGCGACGCCGCGGGTGAAGTCGGCCCGCGGTTCGCCGGTGGCCTTCGCGTAGCGCCGGTCGTCGGTCTGGGCGCCGACCAGCGCCTCGGAGTTGGTGCGGGTGAGCGCGCCGAGCCGGTCGGACAGGTGCGGGAGCCGGCCGCCCGCCTTCATGCGGTGCAGCAGGGTCTGGGTGCCGTAGGTGCCGGCGGCGAGGACCACCCGGCGGGCGGTGAAGGTGCGGCCCTTCCCCTTCTTCTGCCGGTCGGTGGGGAGCGTGGCCAGCGCGTAGCCGCCCCGGGAGTCGTCGGTGACCGAGACGACCGTGGTCATCGGGTGGACGACCGCGCCCGCCTTCTCGGCGAGGTACAGGTAGTTCTCGTTCAGGGTGTTCTTCGCGCCGTGGCGGCAGCCGGTCATGCACTCGCCGCACTCCGCGCAGGCGCGGCGTTCGGGGCCCGCGCCGCCGAAGTAGGGGTCCGGCACCCGCTGGCCCGGCCCGGCCTGCGCCGATCCGTCGGCGTCCGCGCCGTCGCCGAAGAAGACGCCGACCGGCGCCATGTGGAAGGTGTCGCCGCAGCCCATGCGCTCCGCGGCGGCCTTCAGGTGCACGTCGGAGGGGGTGGTGGTCGGGTTGAGGCGGACGCCGAGCATGCGCCGGGCCTGGTCGTAGTAGGGCGCCAGCTCCGCCTGCCAGTCGGTGATGCCGCTCCACTGGGGGTCGTCGAAGAACGGCTGGGGCGGCACGTAGAGGGTGTTGGCGTAGTTGAGGGAGCCGCCGCCGACCCCGGCGCCCGCCAGGACCATGACGTTCCCGAGCAGATGGATGCGCTGGAGCCCGTACATGCCGAGCCTGGGGGCCCAGAGGTAGTTCCTCAGGTCCCAGGAGTTCTTCGGCAGCGTCTCCCGGGTGAAGCGGCGGCCCGCCTCCAGGACGCCCACGCGGTAGCCCTTCTCGGTGAGGCGGAGCGCGGAGACCGAGCCGCCGAAACCGGACCCCACGACAAGGACGTCGTAGTCGTACCCGTGTTCGTCCCGGGTCTGGACAGACTTCTCCTGCGACACGTGCTCTCCTCGTCGAGAACGGATGGGGCCTGCGGGGGGGGGTGGCCGGGGGGCTAGCGGAAGCGGAACGCCTTCATCAGGCGCAGGCTGCGGCTCATGAACGCCGCGTACCTCTCGTCGTCCATGCCGAGCACCGGGGCCATCGGCAGCAGCCGCTGCTGGGCGACGGTCTGGGCCTCGGTGTACTTGAGGATGCCGTCGGCGCCGTGCCGGCGGCCGAGGCCGGACTCCTTCATGCCGCCCATCGGCGCCTGGACGCTGCCGTACGCCGAGGCGTACCCCTCGTTGACGTTGACGGTGCCGGTCCGCAGCCTGGCGGCGACCGCGCGGGCGCGGCGGGCGTCCTTGGTCCACACCGAGGAGTTGAGGCCGTACGGCGTGGCGTTGGCGCGTTCGACGGCCTCGTCGTCGGTCCGGAAGCGGTACACGGAGACGACCGGGCCGAAGGTCTCCTCGTCGCACACGCTCATGGCGTCCGTGACGCCGTCGAGGATGGTCGGCTCGTAGAAGTAGGGGCCGATGTCGGGGCGGGCGGTCCCGCCGGCGACGATCCGCGCGCCGTGCGCGACGGCGTCCTCGACGTGCCGCCGCACGGCCTCCAGTTGCTGCCGGCCGGCCAGCGAGCCCATGTCGGCGCCGTAGGCGAGGGCGCTGCCCAGCCGCATCGCCCGGGTGCGGGCCGCGAACCGCTCCAGGAAGGCGTCGGCGACCGACTCGTGCACGAGCAGCCGCTCGATGGAGACGCAGAGCTGGCCGGCCGAGGAGAAGCAGGCGCGGACCGCGCCGGCGGCGGCCTTCTCGACGTCCGCGTCCTCCAGCACCAGCATGGCGTTCTTGCCGCCGAGTTCGAGGGAGACGCCGACCAGGCGGCCGGCGGCGCTCCGGGCGACCTCGCGGCCGGTGCGGGTGGAGCCGGTGAAGGAGACGTAGTCGCCGTGCCCGACCACCTCGGGTCCGACGACGGGTCCGGGCCCGATCACGGCCTGGAGGACGTCGGCGGGCAGCCCGGCCTCGATCAGCAGGTCCCGGGCCCACAGCGCGGTCAGACAGGACTCGGTGTCGGGCTTCATCACCACCGCGTTGCCCGCGACCAGGGCGGGCAGCGCGTCGCCGGCCGACAGCTCCAGGGGATAGTTCCAGGGCACTATCTGGCCTATGACGCCCCTGGGGTGGCGCAGCTCGGTGACCTTCGTCAGCCCCGGTACGGCGCCGGCGTGCCGCCTCGGCCCGAGGTAGGCGGCGGCGCGGTGGCCGTAGTGGCGGGCGGCGACGGCGACGGCCTGGACCTCCTCGTGGGCGTGCAGGCGGGCCTTGCCGGTCTCCAGTTGGATGAGGTCGAGGACCTCGGCCTGGCGTTCGAGGAGCAGGTCGTGGAAGCGCAGCAGGACGGCCGCGCGCCGCCGGACCGGGGTCCGCGCCCACACCCGCTGGGCGGCGCGGGCCAGCGTGAACGCCTCGGCCACGTCCGCGGGCGTGGACTCGGGCAGGTCGGCCAGCTTCTCGCCGGTGAACGGCGTGTGGTTGACCGTCCGCCCGGAGCCGACGACACCCTTGGTGAGCTGGGCGATCAGCTCGGGGGTGACCACGTCGGCGGCGGTGCGGGCGCCCCCGGGCGCGGGGGCGAGGGGGTTGGTGCCGGTCTGGTCCGTGCCGGTGATTTCCGGTGCCTGCGCGTCCGTCATGGGCGGCAGCGTATGACGCGGGCGGCCGCTTTGTGTACCCGTCGGTAACGGGGTTTCACGGAGTGCTCACACAGTGCCAGTGATCGCTGGCAACGAATGCCCTGATCAGGGCGGTTGCGCACGGCCGGGCGGGCGGTGCGGTCCGCTCGGTTCTTTTCCGCTCACAGCGCGTCGAGGTCCAGGTTGTCGATGGCCGTCCTCGCCACCTCGCGGCCGCGGGCGGTGAAGTCCCCCTTGCCGGGATAGCCGGCGGTCAGCTCGTACAGGTCTCCGCCCGCGGTCCTGAAGTAGAAGATCCGCACCTCGCGCGGCAACGGGTTCTGCGTGTCGGTGGTGGTGTAGACGAGCGTGTTCTCGGCCGCCTTCCGCCCCCGGTACTCGGTCTGCTCCGGGTCGGTCCGTACCGTCTCGGGCATGGAGAGGTCGTAGTCGCCGCTCGTCTTGAACTCGCCGTCGTCGTCGTACATCTCGGCGGCGGCGGAGCCCGCGATGTGGTGCAGTTCGTCCTCGGCCTTCCTGGACAGGGCCAGGCGGAGCCAGACGGCGCCGCTGGGGTCGGCGTACCCGACCCAGTGCTCGTCGGCCTCGGTGGAGACGGTCCGCTGGTAACCCGGCGGTGCCGCGACGGTGGCGGCGAGGTTCTTCTCGCGGTGCTTCTCCCACCCCTGCGGCAGCGGCCCCGCGAACGGATCGGCGAGCACCAGGTACGCCGCCACCGCCGCGGCGGCGACCGCCGCGGCGAGGGCCGCCCGGGCCGCGCGGCCGAACCGGACCCGGCGGCCGGCCGGGCCCGCGTCCCCGACGGAGTCCCCGACGGCGGCCCAAGCGGGCGGCGTCGGCGCGGGCGGTTCGGCGGCGGCGTCCAGCAGGGCGCGTACCCGCGCGGCGTCCGGACGGTGTGCCGGGTCCTTGTGCAGCAGACCGGTGATGGCCTCGCCCAGCGGTCCCCCGGCGGCGGGCGGCGCGGGCGTGGAGTTGAGGACGGACTGGAGGGTGGCGGCGGTGTTGCCGCGGCGGAACGGCGAGACGCCCTCCGTCGCCGCGTACAGCACCACACCCAGCGACCACAGGTCGCTCTCCGGGCCGGGACGCCGGCCCAGCACCCGTTCCGGGGCGATGAACTCCGGCGAACCGACGAAGCCGCCGGTGTCGGTCAGATCGGTCTCGCCCTCGATCCGGGCGATGCCGAAGTCGGTGAGGACCACCCGGTCGTACCGGCCGAGCAGCACGTTGTCCGGTTTCACGTCCCGGTGCAGGACACCTGCGGCGTGCGCGGCCTCCAGCGCGCCGAGCACCTCCCGGCCGATCCGGGCCGCCTCGCGCACGCCCAGCGTGCCCTCCTGCAGCGCGTCGCCCAGCGAGCGGCCGCGCACCAGCTCCATCACGATCCACGGCCGGCCGTCCACCACCGCGACGTCGTACACGTCGACCACCGCCGGGTGGTCGAGGCGGGCCGCGGCGCGCGCCTCGCGGCGCATCCGCTCGAAGACGGTGTCCCGTTCACGTTCGGGCAGATGGTCCGGGAGCCGCGGTTCCTTGACCGCGACCTCGCGGTCCACCGTCTCGTCCCGGGCGCGCCACACCGTGCCCATGCCGCCGTGCCCCAGCTTGGCGATCAGCCGGTACCGGCCGGCCACCAGCCGTCCGGCGCCCTGCTCGACGGCCGGGGAGGGCTCCGGCACCACCTGGGCGGGTGTCGCGTACGGGTTGCCGGGATACGGCACGGCGGCGCGCGGGCTGGGCGGTCGCAGACCAAAACTCGTCGGCTCGTCGGCCCGCCGTGGGGCTCCCCCGTTGCTGCTCATGGGTCCATCCCTATCGCGCCCGGCACACCCGTATCCAGCGCCCGGGCGGCGCGGTCACAGACCCGTGACGCGCACCGCCGCCCATCTCCGCTCATCTGTGCTCATCTGTCCTCATATCCGCTTCGGATACGGGAGGCGGGGGTGAGCAGGACCGGCCCGGACGTGCGTTCACGGGAACGGCGTGGGCGAGGGCCGCACGGTCGGGGAGGCGGGCGGGGACGTGGGGGCGCGGGTCACGGTGACCGTCTCGACGGGGAGGCGGGGCGTGGTCGTCGCCGGCCCCGGGGCCGGGCTCGCGGGCGTACCGGACGCGCTGGACGTGCCGGACGTGCCGGACGTGCCGGACGCAGTCGGGGCAGGGGGCGCGGGGGGCGGGCTCGGCGTACTCGTGGGTGCCCCGCCCCCGTCGCCGCCGTGGTCGATGAGGAGCGCGACCGCGGAGACGCCCGCGCCCGCCGTCGCCGCGGCCAGCAGCGCCGCCGTCAGGACGCTCCGCTTGGCGCGGCGGCCACCGGCCGGGCCCGCGCCGCCCGGCGCCCCGGGGGTGCGGCCGGTGGCCAGAAAGGCGCGGAGCATCCGCTCCGCCTCGGCCGCGTCCAGCCGCCGCAGCGGATCGCGCTCCAGCAGGCCCGCCACGACCGGAAGGATCGGCCCGGCCTGTGCGGGCGGCCTGATCTCGGCGGAGACGACGGCGTGCAGGATGCCGCCCAGCGAGTCCCGGCGGAACGGGGACCTGCCGCTGAGCACGGCGCACAGCAGCGCGCCCAGCGACCACAGGTCGGACTCCGGCCCGGTCCCCTCACCGGACATCCGCTCCGGGGCGGTGTACTCCGGCGACCCGACGAAGGAATGGGAGTCGGTCAGCGTGGTGGCACCGGCGACCTGGGCGACGCCGAAGTCGGTGAGCACGACCCGGCCGTCCCCGGCGACCAGGACGTTGGACGGCTTCACGTCCCGGTGCAGGACCCCGGCCTCGTGGGCGGTGCGCAACGCGCCGAGCAGGGCGACGCCGATCCGGGCGGCCGCGGCGGCGTCGACGGGACCGTGCCGGGCGACGTGGTCGGCGAGCGAGCCGCCGTCCACCAGCTCCATGACCATGTAGGGCCGTTCGTCGTGCTCGACCACGTCGTGCACGACGATGATGTTCGGGTGGCTGAGCCCGGCCACCGCGCGGGCCTCGCGCAGGATGCGTTCGCGCCGACGCCGGGCCTCGGCGGCGGAGAGGCTGTAGTCCAGGGGGAGTTCCTTGACGGCGACCTCCCGGCCGAGCAGTTCGTCGGCGGCGCGCCACACGACGCCCATGCCCCCGCGCCCGAGCCGCGAGAGGAGCAGGTACCGGCCCGCGATGACACGCCCGCCCGCCCCCTCGGTCACCATGCGCCCCATCATGCCGCAACGGACGCGCTCACTCCGGGGGCGCGCGACCGCAGGTGGCCGACAACCGACGTGCGCCGGGCGCCCGAGGGGGCGCGGATCAGCCGGACTTCTCCTGCCAGCTCCGCAGCACCGCCTTGAACCGCTCGTCCGTGACGGCCCAGTCCTCGGCGGCGGCGGACATGTAGAGGGCGTACTCGGTGCCGTCCCGGGACATGTACGTCTCCTCGACGGCCCGGCGCGGCCCGGGGAAGGACGTGTCCTTCGCCAGGGCCGTCCAGGTGTACTCCCAACGAGCGCTGGGGCGGTCCCGGTAGACGTTGCGCTCCAGCTTCACGCGCTGGTAGGCGACCAGCCGCTGGAGCTGCGCCTCCAGGTCGAGCTGGTGCGCGTACGGGTCGCTGTAGTCGGGCGAGGTGTCGACGGCGATACGGATGAAGTGGTCGCCGTCGTCGGGTGAGTAGTCGACCTGCCTGAGGTCGCCGTCCACGCCGAACTCCTTGCGCTCCCAGTCCTCGGGCAGGTAGAGGCTGAAACCGAACGGGTCGTCCCGGCGCACCCAGTCGGCCGGGACGGAACCGCCGGGGTCCGCGTCCGCCGAACCCGACGGCGAACCGGAGGCGGAGGCCGAGGCCGAGGAGGTGGGGCCGGGGCTGGACAGGTCGGCGCTCTGCTCCGTCCGCCCGCCGTCGTCGGTCTGCTGGAGCAGTACGGCGGTGCCCGTCCCGACCACGGCGGCGACCACGACGACCAGCGCGAGGGTGAGCAGACGGCGGCGCCGGCGGGGGTCGGGAGCGGTGGCGGTGGCGGTGGCGGCGGCGAGGGTGTGACCGGTGGGGCCGTAGGAGTGGGTCTGACCGCTGGGGTAGCTGGGGCCGGAGGTATAGCTGGGGCCGGAGGGATAGCTGAGGCCGGAGGGATAGCTGAGGCCGGAGGGATGGGCGGGGCCGGAGGGGTGGGCGGGGCCAGAAGGGTGGGCGGGGCCGGAGGGCGTGCCCGTCGTCGTCGGTCCGGTCACCGGCGCGTATCCGCCCGCGCCCGGGTGGGCGCCCGGACCGCCGTCCGCCCCGGCACCCTCGGACCGCGTCGGCACGTACGCCTGCGCCGAGTCGGGCCGGCGGCCCTCCGCCGCCTCCGCGAGCATCTGCTCGGCCGCGGCGGCGGTGGGCCGGGCGGCCGGATCCTTGCGCAGCAGGGCGCTGATCACGGGGGCGAGCGGACCGGCGTACCGCGGCTCCGCGGCCTCCTCCTCGACGACCGCCTGCATCGTGGAGAGCGGCGAGGTGCGGCGGAACGGCGAGACGCCCTCGACCGCCGTGTACAGCGTCGCGCCGAGCGCCCACAGGTCGGAGGAGGCACCGGGGTCGTGCCCGCGCACCCGCTCGGGCGCCAGGTAGTCGACCGAGCCGACGACCTCACCGGTCCGCGTGATGGTGGAGTCGCCCTCGATCTGGGCGATGCCGAAGTCGGTGAGCAGGACCCGCCCGTCCCGGGCGAGGAGGACGTTGCCGGGTTTGACGTCGCGGTGCAGCACACCGGCGCCGTGCGCGGCACCCAGGGCGCGCAGCACCCACAGGCCGATCCGCGCCGCCTCCCGGGGCTCGACGCGTTCGTCCTCCTTGACCGCGTCGGCCAGCGAGCGGCCCTCGACCAGCTCCATCACGATCCAGGGCCGGCCGTCGTGCTCCAGCACGTCGTGCACGGTGACGACGGCGGAGTGGTTGATCCGCGCGGCCGCGCGCGCCTCGCCCCGGGTCCGCGCCAGCAGTACGGAACGGTCGGCCTCGGAGACGTAGAGCGCGGCGGTCAGTTCCTTGATGGCGACGGACCGGTGCAGCACCTCGTCATGGGCGCGCCACACCCGGCCCATGCCACCGCTGCCGATGGCGTCGCCGAGCCGGTAGCGGCCCGCGAGGAGCTGGCCCTGCATCTGATTCACGTTGCCCCGCAATGCTCTTGACAGGGTCAGCGTAGGGACCGGGACGCCTCCAGGGAACCGGTGGGGGGCCGACGAGACCGCTCTGTGAGGGTTGTCGCTTTCTCGTCCGCGGGACAACCAACGGGCCCCGCCGGGCGTCCCGTCGAGCACGCCGGGACCGTCGCCCCGGCGGGCCGTTCAGCCCGTGTACCGGTAGGTCGCCGACGCCTGCTCGTAGAGCCGCGTCACCTCGTCCCGCTCCGCCTCCGGGCCGCGGACCTGTACGACGTGATAGCGCCCGTCGAGCAGGATCGCGAGGTTGCGTACGTACAGCTCACCGCCGTCGTCGCCGGTCCAGGTGAACTGGCCCTCCGCCATCGAACGGCCGCCGACCTCTATGGACTTCAGCCCGGCCGAGGTGGCCCAACTGGAGTCGCGGTACGGCTGCAGCTCGGGTTCCTTGTCCCGCTGGTACGTCATCGGGTCGCCGCCGAAGTCGCCGGTGGCGTCCCGGCCGGGCACGACGAGCAGTTCGAAGTCGCCCTTGGCGTAGACGACCTGGCCGCGGCCGTTGAGGGCGGTGCGGTTCCAGCCCTCGGCGACCGCTATCCGGAAGCCCTCCGCGTCCTTGTGCAGGGTGAAGCCGTCGGCGGCGCCGGGCTCGGTGGTCTGCGGCTCGGTGGAGCCCGCCGACCGCGAGGGGCTCGCCCCCTGCTCCGGCGCGGACCCGTCGGGGCGGGGGTCGTCGCCGGAGTTCCCGGGGTCCTGCGAACGGGCCGGCGGCGCCTGGCTCGCGTCGCCGACCGCGCCCGTCCGGTCGGGGGTGTCGGCGCCGCTGGTCTCGTCGGCCTTGGGCATGAAGAACATGGCGTACGCGATCAGCCCGGCCATGCCCAGCAGTATCAGCAGGACCAGATTGCGCCCGAGCCGGCGCGGCGAACCCCCCTCGCGCTTGGCCCGCTTGTGCCGCCCGTGGTGCGCGGGCAGCCCGCGCCGCCTGCGCACCAGCTCGCCCCGGCGGCGCACCACCGGTAGCTGACCCGACTCGACGGGCGGTACGGCGATCACGTGCAGTCCCGCGTCCGGCTCGGGCGCCGAGCGCACCAGGGAGCGCAGCCAGCCGCGCAGGTCCTCGAAGTCGAGCCGATCGATGGGGTCCTGCCGCAGCAGCGACTCCACGACCGGCCGGAGCGGTCCGCACTCCTCGGCGAAGGCCGGCGGCTCCGCGCAGACCATCTGCACCAGCTCGGCGGTGGACTCCTCCGGATACGGCGCATGGCCCTGGACGGCACGGAAGAGCAGGGCGCCCAGTGCCCACAGGTCGGTGGCGGGCCCGATGGGCGGCGCGAGCTGCCAGTTCTCGTGCACCGGACCGGCCTGTTCCGGGGCCCAGCGCTCGGTCACCGGCCCGACCACCGCCATCCTCGCCTGCCGCGCCCGCTCGGCGGCCAGCGCGGTGGACGGCCCCCGGCGCACGGGGGCGCCGGCGACCAGGTCGTCCCAGCGACTCGCAGCCGGTACGCCGTTGCCGGCGGGCGCGGGCCCGCTGCGCGCGGGGGACAGCGCGGGGCCGCCGGACGGGCCGGCCGGTTCGCCTGTGGTGGGGCGGGGTGCCGCGGTGTGCCAGGAGGTCGTACGCACGCCGTAGGGGTCGGCGATCTGACCGGGCGGGGTGCCGCCGGGGGCCACCGGCGCGCCGGGCCCGCCCGGGTACGGCGGCTGCGTCGAACCGCCCGCGGGCGGCAGGGCGTTGTCGTCCGCGGCGGAACGGGCGCCGGGCAGCGCCGCCCGGCCGGTCTGCGCCTCCTGTATGCGGGCGGCGGCGCGGGCACCGGCCTGGTAGGCGGCGATCGCCCCGGCCCGGGCCGCCCGGATGTCACCGCCGCCCTCTATCGCGCGCGGGCCGGCTCCGGTGGACGGCTCGCCGCCCCTCTCGCCGCCCGGCACCGGCAGCGGCCCGGCCGCCCGCGCCTGGATGGCGGCCCGCCGGGCGGCCTCGGGATCGACCGGCCCGCCGAGTCCACCGGCACCGCCACCGCCACCGGCTCCGGCACCGGCAGTGCCACCGCCGCCGGGCCGCGCGGTCTTCTCCAGCGAGGCGGGACCGGAGGCGTGACCAGGAGCCTGCTCGGGGAGGTGACCACGGGTGTGACCAGGGTCGTGGCCGGGGGTGTGGTCCGGGGTGTCACCAGGGGTGTGGCCGGGCCCTATGGCGTGCCGGGTCCCGGAGCCGCCGCTCCGCCGGCCCGCGGCCCCGCCGTCCTCCTCGTCGGGCGGCGGCACGGGGTCGTACCCGCACAGCGCCTCCTCCGCCGCGCCGACCGCCAGCCCGGTCAGCATCACCCGGCCGTCGTCGCAGACGAGCACCGTGCGCGCGGTGATGTTCCGGTGCACCCAGCCGTGGGCGTGCAGCACCCGCAGGGCCATCAGGACGTCGGAGGCGATCTCGGCCGCCCGGTACGGGGAGAGCGGCTGTTCGGCCAGGAGCGCCGCCAGTGGCCGGGAGGGCACGAGTTCGCTGACGACCCAGAGCGAACCGTCCTCGGCGAACACGTCGAAGACCTGGTCCAGCCGGGGGTGGTCGGGGATGCTCGCCGCGGCCTGGGCCGCCTCGACGGCCCGCCGCACCGCCGGATCGGCCGGCCGCCGGGTGGTCGCGCGGGCCTGCGCGGACCGCTGGACGGGCCGGCGCGGGGCGCCGTCACGCGCCGTGAACCCGTCGGGCAGACCCTCCGCGTCGAGCACCTCCGCCTCGACGACCTCCGGCAACGGCACCTGCCGGACCAGTACTTCCTGCCCGCTGTAGGTGTCGAAGGCCCTGGTCTCGGTCAGTTCGTACTCGTCGGACGGCGGCAGCGGCAGGCGGTAGCGGTCGGCGAGTACCCGCCCCGCGTAGTCGTCCACGTCGCCACCCCCGGCCGCCCGGTCTGTCAATTCCGTTCGCCTCGCGTCCCGTTCCGCTCACGGTCCGCGAGCACTCACGATACGTGCCGGAGGCAACCCGCAAAGAGGTGTCGCCAGATATCGGCACCGCCAAACCCGCACGGGCCGGACGGCGACCGGATCTACGGCTCCGGCTCGAAGCTCTTCGTCAGCGTCTGCCAGGTCTCCCGGCGCTGGTCACTGCCCCAGTCCGCGGCCTTGGCGGTGTACATCAGGGCGTAACCCTGATCCTCGTCGACGACGAATCCTCGGTCGATCGTGCGGTATTTGGTACCGCCGTCCACGTAGGTGAATTCCCAGTCGGCCGCGTTCCAGCCCCGGTAGCCGACCTTCTCTATGCGGATCTTCTGGTACTGGGAGCGGACCATGTACCGCTCCTGGTTCTTCCAGTCCGCCACCGGGTCGCCCTTGGGCGTGGAGGTCCAGGCGATGAGCAGTTTCTGCCCGTCGGGACCGGTGAACCGGTCCCCCGCGGCGCCCGTGGACTGGTACTTCCAGCCCGCGGGCAGTCCTATGTCGTACCCCTGGTCGCCTTCGTGCGTCGAGGCCGCCCCGGCCTTCCCGGAACCCCCCTCGTCCTCCGACTCGTCCTCTTCCCCGGACCCCTCGGAGTCGTCGGCGGAACCGCCCGCGCCGGCCCCGGCGGAGGCGCTCGCGCCGGACGACGGCGTGCCACTGGCGGAGGCGGAGGCCGAGGCGGACCCGTCCGGACGGGTCCCGCTGCTCTCCTCCTGCTTCGCCGTGTCGCTCGCGGTGGCGGTGGCCGCGGCCCCGCCGCCGTTCGCGTCCTTCGTGCCGTCGTCGCCGCCGAGCACGAGGGCCAGCACGGTGCCGAGCACGGCGAGCACCACGACCACGGCGATGATCACCAGCGTGCGCCGCGGCACCACGTCGGTGAGCGAGGCGCGCGGCGCGGACCTGGCCGGCAGGTCCGGCGGCGGCACCACGGGCCAGCCGGAACGCCCGGCTCCCGAGGAGGCGTTGCCGCTCCCCGAGGCGTGCGCCGCCACCCCGGCACCGGCCTCGCGGGAACCGGCCCGGCCGGAACCGGAGGACGCCGACGCGGTCCGCGCGGACCCGGCCGCCGCCGTACCGTCGCCGGAGTCCGCCCGGGACCCGGCGGCGGCACCGGCCGCGGCGCCCGGGGCGGCGGCCTTGCGCACGGAGCGCAGCGCGCCGCGCAGCCGGTCCCCGGCGTCCTCGCCGCGTCTGCCCCCGGAGCCCGCCGCCCCGCCCCGGCCCGCTCGCTTCTCCGGCTGGGCGGGCAGCGGTACGACCTTGGTGGCGTCCATCGGCTCGGGCTGGGCCGCCGTGCCCTCGGGCGCGCGGACGATGCGGAGGAGCATCGCGCGGGCGGCCGCGTTGTCGAGCCTCTTGTCGGGGTCCTTGTCGAGCAGGCCGTGGATGACGTCCCGCAGCGGTCCGGCGTTCTTCGGCTCCTCCAGCGGCTCGGTCATCACCGCCGTGAGGGTGGCGATCGCCGAACCCCGGTCGTAGGGCGGGGTCCCCTCGACCGCCGCGTACAGCAGTCCGCCCAGCGACCAGAGGTCGGCCGCCGGTCCCGGCTTGTGGCCGCGGGCCCGCTCGGGGGAGATGTAGGAGGGCGCGCCGACCAGCATGCCGGTGGAGGTGACGGACGGGTCGCCCTCGATCTGGGCGATGCCGAAGTCCGTTAGCACGACCCGGCCGTCCTCGGAGATCAGTACGTTCGACGGCTTCACGTCACGGTGCAGGATGCCCTCGCGGTGCGCGGAGCGCAGCACGTCCAGCACGGCGAGACCGACCTCGGCCGCCCGCCGGGGCTTCAGCAGACCGTCCTCGCGGATCACCTCGGCGAGCGACTTGCCCTCGACGAGTTCCATCACGATCCACGGCCGGTCGTCCTCCTCGACGACGTCGTAGACCGTCACGGCGCTGTTGTCGCGGATCCGCGCGATGGCCTTGGCCTCACGCAGCGTGCGCGTGATCAGGCGCCGCTTCTCCTCCTCGTCGATGTTGGTGGGGAACCGCAGCTCCTTGACGGCGACCGTGCGTCCCAGGGTCTCGTCCTCGGCGCGCCACACCGTCCCCATGCCACCGCGGCCGAGCACATCTCCCAGCCGGTAACGCCCGGCGAGGAGACGTGCGCTCTTGTCCTGACGGGATGTCCCCGCCCGCTCCGCCTCCGACATGCGTCCCCTCATGCAACCCGCCCTGACAGAGCCTTCATTGTCCCTCACCCGACAAGTGCTCGACGCCCAGGGTGCGTCCGACGGCACCCCCCGGGGGTGTCCGCGCACCCGCGGGCCCGGTGAACCGGCCGCTGGGGAACCAGGGATGATGGGGCGACCGACGAGGAGCCGTGATTGCCGACGCTTCGGACCCCACCTGTCCTCGCCCTGATCCTGATCCTCCTCGCGCTGCCTCCGGCCGCCGCGGCCGTCCCGGCCCACCGCGCCCTGGACGCCGCCCTGTCGCGGCTGGTCACCGAGGGCGGGGCGCCCGCCGCGGCACTGCTCCTCCAGGAGGAGAGCGGCACCCGCTACGCCGCCGCCGGCGAGGGCATCGACCGCTCCGACCACTTCCGGGCCGGCAGCGTCACGAAGACCTTCGTCGCGACCGTGGTCCTGCAACTGGCGGCCGAACACCGTCTGTCGCCGGAGGACACCGTGGAGGAGCATCTGCCCGGCCTGGTGCGCGGGGCGGGCAACGACGGGCGGGCACTCACCCTGCGTTCCCTGCTCACCCACACCAGTGGCCTGTACGACTTCTCCGCCGACACCTCGGGCACCGTGCCCGTGACGCCTCTTCAAGCCCTGCGCATCGCGCTCACCCACCCTCCGGCCGACCGCGGCCGCTTCTCCTACTCCAGCACCAACTACGTACTGCTCGGCATGGTCGTCGAGCGGACGACCGGTCACTCCTACGCCACCGAGGCCGAGCGGCGGCTGATCGCCCCGCTCCACCTGTCCGGCACCTCCTTCCCGGGTGCCCGCAAAACGCTGCCCTCACCGCACGGCCGTGCCTACGGCGCCGACGGCACCGATGTCACCGCGCTCGACCCGCGGGTGGCCGGCGCCGCGGGCGAGCTGGTGACCACGCTCGCCGACCTGAACCGCTTCTACGCGGCCCTGCTCGGCGGCGAACTGCTGCCCCCGCACTGGCTGCGCGAGATGCTGGACACCCGTGCCGCACACGGCGCGTACGGCATGGGCGTGTTCCCCCTGGTGCTGCCCTGCGGCGTCCCGGTGTGGGGACACAACGGACGCATCCCCGGCAGCAGGGTGCGCACCGCCGCCTCCGTGGACGGCCGACGGGTGCTCACTTTCCGGATGAACACGGACGCGATCGCTTCCCCCGGCGCCGAGTCGGCCCTGCTCGCCGCCGGGTTCTGTCCTCGCACCTCTTAGAACGCCCGGGCCTCGCACGGAGATCCCGCCCCGGCACACCCGTTCGAGTGACGGTGTCTTCGGGAACGTTGACCGACCGGAGCCGTCACCGAGACCGAGACACGAACCCGGCGCCCTCGCGGGAACCCGCACCGCGACATGATGTCCGGCGCCCTCACAGCGGCACGATGTCCGGTGCTCCCAGCCGAGCCGCGTCCGCCGTCAGGTCGTCGGGCTGGCGCTGCGACTCCCGCTCGGCCTCGACCCGCTTCTGGTAGTGCTCGACCTCGCGGGCGATCTGGTCCTCGTCCCAGCCCAGCACCGGCGCCATCAGCTCGGCGGCCTCGCGGGCGGCCCGGGTGCCCCGGTCGAAGGTCTCGATCGAGATGCGGGTGCGCCGGGTCAGCACGTCGTCCAGGTGCCGCGCCCCTTCGTGCGAGGCGGCGTACACGATCTCGGCGCGCAGGTAGTCGTCGGCGGTGGGCAGCGGGTCGCCCAGCGAGGGGTCGGCGGCGATCAGGTCGAGGACCTCCTCGGCCATGGCGCCGTAACGGTTCAGCAGGTGCTCCACGCGGACCACGTGCAGGCCGGTGCGGGCGGCGATCCGGCCCCGCCCGTTCCACAGCGCGCGGAAGCCCTCGGCGCCGATCAGCGGCACGTCCTCGGTGACGCATTCGGCGACCCGCAGGTCCAGCCCGTGCACGGCCTCGTCCACCGCGTCCTTGGCCATCACCCGGTACGTCGTGTACTTCCCGCCCGCCACCACGACCAGCCCCGGTACCGGATGGGCGACGGTGTGCTCGCGCGACAGCTTGCTGGTGGCGTCCGACTCCCCGGCCAGCAGCGGCCGCAGCCCCGCGTACACCCCCTCGACGTCGTCCCTGGTCAGCGGCGTCGCGAGGACGGAGTTCACATGTTCGAGCAGGTAGTCGATGTCCGCGCTGGACGCGGCCGGGTGCGCCTTGTCCAGGTCCCAGTCGGTGTCGGTGGTGCCGACGATCCAGTGCCGGCCCCAGGGGATGACGAAGAGCACGGACTTCTCGGTGCGCAGGATGAGCCCGGTGGTGGACTTGATGCGGTCCTTGGGGACGACGAGGTGGATGCCCTTGGAGGCGCGGACGTGGAACTGGCCCCGCTCCCCCACCATGGACTGCGTGTCGTCGGTCCACACCCCGGTGGCGTTGACGATCTGTTTGGCGCGGATCTCGTACTCCCCGCCGCCCTCGACGTCCCGCACCCGGGCGCCGACCACCCGCTCGCCCTCGCGGAGGAAGCCGGTCACCCGCGCGCGGTTGGCGACCGGCGCGCCGTACGCCGCCGCCGTGCGGACGAGGGTGGCCACGAAGCGGGCGTCGTCCATCTGGGCGTCGTAGTACTGCAACGCCCCGACCAGGGCGTCCTTCTTCAGTGCGGGGGCGACCCGCAGGGCGTGACGGCGGGTGAGGTGCCGGTGGGTCGGCAGGCCCCGGCCGTGGCCGCGGGCCATCGACATGGCGTCGTAGAGCGCGACGCCCGAACCGGCGTACAGCCGCTCCCAGCCCTTGTGCCGCAGCGGGTAGAGGAACGGCACCGGCTTCACCAGGTGCGGGGCGAGCCGCTCCAGCAGCAGACCGCGTTCCTTCAGCGCCTCCCGCACCAGCGCGAAGTCGAGCATCTCCAGATAGCGCAGGCCGCCGTGGATGAGTTTGCTGGAGCGGCTGGAGGTACCGGACGCCCAGTCGCGCGCCTCGACCAGGCCGGTGGACAGGCCGCGGGTCACGGCGTCCAGGACGGTGCCCGCGCCCACCACGCCCGCGCCGACGACCAGTACGTCCAGTTCTCGCTCGGCCATGGCCGCGAGCGACTCGGCACGCTGCGCCGGGTCCAGTGTCGCTGTCTTCACCGCTGCCTCCCGCTGATCCGTTCACCGGACCGTCCCTCGGACGGTCGCGTCGGTCGCGTCGGCCACACCCGTCGGGCGAAGCCAGGTCGTTCCTGGTACCCCCCATGACCAGATTGTGACCGCCTTGCCCGGATTCAGCCACCACGAGCCCCAGCCTGTGGACAACCCACCACGCGCCCCAGGCTGTGGACAACCGCCTCCGCCCCACCGACGCCCCACCCGGCCCACACGGCCACCAACACTTACGGAAACGCGGCCGACCAATCCCGCATATCGGTCATATTTACTCCTAGTCTGACGTTGTGCTCGCCCGTCGTGTCCACCGGGTTCGCGCACCTGTCCCGTCGCGGCTACTGGGAAGGACGGCCCACGCCATGCCCGCAGATCTCGCCGTCATCGGACTCGGTCCCTACGGCCTGCCCCTGGCCCAGGCCGCCATCGAGGCCGGCATCTCCACGCTCGGCTACCGGACCGGGCCGGAGCCCGGCTCGCTCACCCCCGCCGAACTGCGCCGGATGCTCGCCGGGGGCTTCCGCACGGCGGCCGGCCCGGCCGAGCTGGGCCGGGTCCGCACCGCGGTCATCTGCGCGCCGACCCCGCCGGCCGGCCACGGCGGCCCGGACCTCGGCCAGGTCGAGGCCGCCGCCCGCACCCTCGCCGCGCACCTGCGCCCGCACACCACGGTGATCCTGGAGTCACCGGTGCGGCCCGGGACGACGGAGGAATTCCTCCGCCCGCTCCTGGAGGAGGGCTCGGGGCTGCGCGCCGGGCGCGACTTCCACCTCGCGTACTCCCCGAGCCGCGTCGACCCCGGCAACCGCGACTTCACCCCCGCCAACACCCCGAAGGTCATCGGAGGTCTCACCTCCGCCTGCACCGAGTCGGCCGCCGCGTTCTACGGCCGCCTCACCGACAAGGTGGTCCGCGCGCGCGGACCCCGCGAGGCGGAGACGGTACAACTCCTGGAGACCAACTTCCGGCACGTCAACATCGCCCTGGTCAACGAGATGTCGGTGCTCTGCCACGACCTCGGTGTCGACCTGTGGGACGTCATCCGCTGCGCGGAGACCAAGCCGTTCGGCTTCCAGACCTTCCGCCCCGGCCCCGGCGTCGGCGGCCACTCCGTCCCCCAGGACCTGACCGGCCACGCCCCCCGCAGCCTGCGCTTGGTCGAACTGGCCCAGCAGGTCAACGACCAGATGCCGCGTTACGTCGTCCAGCGCGCCGCCGCCCTCCTCAACGAGCACGGCAAGTCCGCCCGCGGCGCCCGCGTCCTCCTCCTCGGCGTCACCTACAAGGCCGACCTCGCCGACCAGCGGGCCACCCCGGCCGAGGAGGTGGCGACCCGGCTGATCTCACTGGGCGCCGCCGTCAGCTACCACGACCCGCACATCCCGTCCTGGAACATCCTGGACCGCCCGATCCCCCGCGCCGACTCCCTCTACGAGGCCGCCGCCGACGCCGACCTGACGATCCTCCTCCAGCAACACCGCACCTACGACCTCCAGGGCCTCTCGGTGAAGGCCCAACTCCTCCTGGACACCCGCGGCGCCACCCCCACAGGGGCGGCGCACCGGTTGTGAACGGGGGCGCGCGGGGACGTCCGTGCCGCGGAGTCGGTGGTGGGCGGAGCGCTTAGTGGGTACCGTAGGACGCAGGCGGAGCCCACCGCAGCGGGTACTGCGGCGGGCTCCTGATGGATCTCGGAGTGTCCACCCCTAGTCCTTGTGGGGGTGGCCGCTCACCATCCGAAGATCCGCAGAACCCACCTCCTCCGGCACTGCACCGTCCACAGACGGATACGGTCCCAGCGGGTGGGCTTGCGGTGACGTCCCAGCCAGTGTCACGCGGGGCACGCCCCCCTGCACGCACCTGCACGCGCTACGCGCCCCCGCCGCACCGCTCCAAAGCCGCCGGACATGCAAAAGGGCCGGTCGCCCCCAGGGCGACCGGCCCCTCGTACAGGTCAGGCGGCTGCGGCTACCGGCTGTGCTGGGAGTCCGCGACCGTCACCTCGACGCGCTGGAACTCCTTCAGTTCGCTGTAGCCGGTGGTGGCCATGGCGCGGCGCAGGGCGCCGAAGAGGTTCATCGAGCCGTCGGGGGTGTGGGACGGGCCGGTGAGGATCTCCTCCAGCGTGCCCACCGTGCCGAGGTCGACCTTCTTGCCGCGCGGCAGTTCCTCGTTGACGGCCTCCATGCCCCAGTGGTGGCCCTTGCCCGGCCCGTCGGTCGCGCGGGCCAGCGGCGAACCCATCATCACCGAGTCGGCGCCGCAGGCGACCGCCTTGGCCAGGTCGCCGGACCAGCCGACGCCACCGTCCGCGATCACGTGCACGTACCGGCCGCCGGACTCGTCCATGTAGTCGCGGCGGGCGGCGGCCACGTCGGCGACGGCGGTCGCCATCGGGACCTGGATGCCCAGCACGTTGCGCGTGGTGTGCGCGGCGCCGCCGCCGAAGCCGACGAGCACACCCGCGGCGCCGGTGCGCATCAGGTGCAAGGCGGCGGTGTACGTGGCGCAGCCGCCGACGATCACCGGGACGTCCAGTTCGTAGATGAACTGCTTGAGGTTCAGCGGCTCGTGCGAGCCGGAGACGTGCTCCGCCGAGACGGTCGTACCCCGGATCACGAAGATGTCCACGCCCGCGTCCACGACGGCCTTGGAGAACTGGGCCGTGCGCTGCGGGGAGAGCGCGGCGGCGGTGACGACGCCCGAGTCGCGCACCTCCTTGATGCGCTGCCCGATCAGCTCCTCCCGGATGGGAGCGGCGTAGACCTCCTGGAGACGGCGGGTCGCGGTCTCCGAGTCCAGCCCGACGATCTCGTCGAGCAGCGGCTGCGGGTCCTCGTGGCGCGTCCAGAGCCCTTCCAGGTTCAGTACGCCCAGGCCGCCCAGTTCGCCGATCCGGATGGCGGTGGCCGGGGAGACGACCGAGTCCATGGGGGCGGCCAGGAAGGGCAGCTCGAAGCGGTAGGCGTCGATCTGCCAGGCGATCGAGACCTCCTTCGGGTCCCGCGTACGGCGGCTGGGGACGACGGCGATGTCGTCGAAGGCGTATGCCCGCCGGCCGCGCTTGCCGCGCCCGATCTCGATCTCAGTCACGTCTGTGGCCTTTCCCTGATGCGTTGCAGCGCCTCCCAGTATCCCCGACGGACCGGGCCGGGCACGGCGCGGGCGGCCCCGGATCTCCGGGGCCGCCCGCGGCAGCGCGCTGCCTACTTGCTGCGGCTGTAGTTCGGTGCCTCGACCGTCATCTGGATGTCGTGCGGGTGGCTCTCCTTGAGGCCCGCGGACGTGATCCGCACGAAGCGGCCCTTGGACTCCATCTCCTCGATGGCGGCGGCGCCCACGTACCCCATGGTCTGGCGCAGACCGCCGACGAGCTGGTGCAGCACGTTGGCGAGCGGGCCCCGGTAGGGCACCTGGCCCTCGATGCCCTCGGGCACGAGCTTGTCGTCGGAGGCGACCTCGGCCTGGAAGTAGCGGTCCTTCGAGTACGAGCGCCCCTGGCCGCGGGACTGCATGGCCCCGAGCGAACCCATGCCGCGGTACGACTTGAACTGCTTGCCGTTGATGAACTGCAGCTCGCCCGGCGACTCCTCGCAGCCCGCGAGGAGGCTGCCCAGCATCACCGTGTCGGCGCCGGCGGCGAGCGCCTTGCCGATGTCGCCGGAGTACTGCAGGCCGCCGTCGCCGATCAGCGGGACACCGGCGGCGCGGGCCGCGAGGGACGCCTCGTAGATGGCCGTGACCTGCGGGACGCCGATGCCGGCGACGACACGCGTGGTACAGATCGAACCGGGGCCCACGCCCACCTTGATGCCGTCGACACCGGCGTCGACCAGCGCCTGGGCGCCGTCGCGGGTGGCGACGTTGCCGCCGATCACGTCGACGGGGACGCTCGACTTGATCTTCGCCATCCAGTTGAGGGCGTTGCTGTTGTGGCCGTGCGAGGTGTCGACGACCAGGAAGTCCACGCCGGCTCCGGCGAGCGCCTGGGCGCGCTCCAGCGCCTCGGGGCTGGCGCCCACGGCGGCACCGACGAGCAGCCGGCCCTCGGAGTCCTTCGCGGCGTTCGGGTACTGCTCGGCCTTGACGAAGTCCTTGACCGTGATGAGGCCCTTGAGGACACCCGTCTCGTCGACCAGGGGAAGCTTCTCGATCTTGTGGCGGCGCAGCAGTCCCATCGCGTCCGCGCCGGAGATGCCGACCTGGCCGGTGACCAGCGGCATCGGCGTCATGACCTCGCGCACCTGGCGGGAGCGGTCGGTTTCGAAGGCCATGTCCCGGTTGGTGACGATGCCCAGCAGCTTCTTGTTGCCGTCGGTGACGGGGACGCCGCTGATGCGGAACTTGGCGCACAGCGCGTCGGCCTCGGCGAGCGTGGCGTCGGGATGCACCGTGATCGGGTCGGTGACCATGCCGGACTCGGAGCGCTTCACGAGGTCGACCTGGTTGACCTGGTCCTCGATGGAGAGGTTGCGGTGCAGCACGCCGACGCCGCCCTGGCGGGCCATCGCGATCGCCATGCGGGACTCGGTGACCTTGTCCATCGCCGCGGAGAGCAGCGGGATGTTCACCCGGACGTTGCGCGAGATGCGGGACGAGGTGTCGACCGCGTTGGGGAGCACCTCGGATGCGCCCGGCAGCAGCAGCACGTCGTCGTAGGTCAGCCCGAGTGTCGCGAATTTTCCGGGCACTCCGTCGACGTTCGCAGTCATGACACCTTCCCCAAATGGCCTTGATCGGTGCGGATGTCCATGCTAACGGGAAGCGGAGGTGGCTCATTCCACGATCATGGAAGCCCGCCGCCCTCGTGTTTTCGTACGAAGCGGGCGGCGGCCGGTGGTCTACTGCTCCGCGAGCGCGCGCAGCCGGCTCAGCGCGCGGTGCTGCGCCACCCGCACCGCACCGGGTGACATTCCCAACATCTGTCCGGTCTCCTCGGCCGTGAGCCCCACGGCGATGCGCAGCAGGAGCAGCTCGCGCTGGTTGTCGGGGAGGTTGGCCAGCAGTTTCTTGGCCCACTCGGCGTCGCTGCTGAGCAGCGCGCGCTCCTCCGGACCGAGGGAGTCGTCGGGCCGTTCGGGCATCTCGTCGGACGGGACGGCCGTGGAGCCGGGGTGGCGCATCGCGGCCCGCTGGAGGTCGGCGACCTTGTGGGCGGCGATGGCGAAGACGAACGCCTCGAACGGGCGCCCGGTGTCCTTGTAGCGGGGCAGCGCGAGGAGCACCGCCACGCAGACCTCCTGGGCGAGGTCCTCGACGAAGTGGCGCGCGTCGCCGGGCAGCCGGGAGAGCCGCGTACGGCAGTACCGCAGCGCCAGGGGGTGGACATGGGCGAGCAGGTCGTGCGTGGCCTGCTCGTCCCCGTCGACCGCGCGGTGGACGAGCGCACCGACTGTCCCTTGGCCAGGGGCCGCCTCGTCGTCACGCATCGGTCCATGGTGCCTTGCGGCCGTCCGGTCCGTTGCACCGCGTCCGTTGTTGTGCACCGAAGCGTTATGAGCAGGTGCGCCGGAACTCATCCCCTGCGCCCTCCCCTCCCGCTCGACCGACTCGTCCCCGAGGAACTCCACACCTCAAGGATGCGGCATCCGCGCCGAAACGAGCAGCGGGCCTCCGGCGGGTCGCCTTGTCACCCCCGCTCACCTGCCGGTAAGCGGGGATTTCCGCGCGCCCGTCGGGCCCCGTGGGTCTCCACCTCACGGGGGATGCCTACCTGACCAGGCCCCACCGGAAACCGAGCGCCACCGCGTGTGCCCGGTCCGAGGCGCCGAGCTTCTTGAAGAGCCGCCGGGCGTGCGTCTTGACGGTGTCCTCGGAGAGGAACAGCTCCCGGCCGATCTCCGCGTTGGAGCGGCCGTGGCTCATGCCCTCCAGGACCTGGATCTCACGCGCGGTGAGCGTGGGCGCGGCGCCCATCTCGGCCGAGCGCAGCCGACGCGGGGCCAGCCGCCAGGTCGGGTCGGCGAGCGCCTGCGTGACCGTGGCGCGCAGTTCGGCGCGCGAGGCGTCCTTGTGCAGGTAGCCGCGGGCGCCGGCGGCGACCGCGAGGGCCACGCCGTCGAGGTCCTCGGCGACCGTGAGCATGATGATGCGCGCGCCGGGGTCGGCGGACAGCAGCCGCCGGACGGTCTCGACACCGCCCAGACCGGGCATGCGCACGTCCATCAGAATCAGGTCCGAACGGTCGGCACCCCAGCGGCGGAGGACTTCCTCGCCGTTGGCGGCCGTCGTCACACGCTCCACGCCGGGCACGGTCGCGACCGCGCGGCGGAGCGCCTCTCGGGCAAGCGGGGAGTCGTCGCAGACAAGGACGGAAGTCATGACCGTCCTCCGCAGCTAAAGCGCGTCACCTTGAGCCTCCAGGCTGGTACGGAATCGTCACCCTGTGCGGTCGACCGTTCGGACGCTCCCGAGCGCCTGTTCCTTCAACCGCCTCCGCCTTCTCAACGATGGTCACTCGAAAGAGTTACGGGGCCGAGTGTCGCCTTCGGCACTCTACGTGAGGGGGCGGACACGGTGCAGTCACGCGCTGGGGACCCACCGCCTTTCCTCGAAACTCGTGCCCCATTTAGCCCTTTTTCTTCCACTTTGCTGGTGTCTGAGGCTAGATTCGCAATGAGTCATATTTTCATCTCCTTAGATCGTAGTTGTACGGTCGTGGATACTCGATCCACCCATAGCGGTTGCAAGGGGTCACGCAATGGCAGATTTCTCCCGCCTTCCCGGTCCGAACGCGGACCTGTGGGACTGGCAGCTCCTGGCCGCGTGCCGCGGGGTGGACAGCTCGCTCTTCTTCCATCCGGAGGGCGAGCGCGGTGCGGCCCGCAGCGCGCGCGAGACCTCGGCCAAGGAGGTCTGCATGAGGTGCCCGGTCCGCGCGGAGTGCGCGGCGCACGCGCTGGCGGTGCGCGAGCCGTACGGCGTGTGGGGCGGACTGACCGAGGACGAACGCGAAGAACTGATGGGGCGGGCGCGCAACCGGCTGGTGTCGGCATCGGCGCCGGCGCCGGGACCGCCGTCGGCGTCGGCGTCCGGCGGGGATGCCGCCTCGAACACCTGAAGGAACGTTTCTCCCGATCCGGGGTGCCGGAGAGGCCCCGAGTCCGGGGCGCGGCCGTCAGCGGCCCGCGGCCCGCTCCAGTTCGTCCAGGGTGGCCGCCACGGCCGGCACCTGGGCCAGGTCGGGCAGGGTGAGCGCGACGATCTCCCGCCGCACCGCCGGTTCCAGCCGTACCGTACGGGCGCCCCGCGGGCGTACCGACTCGACCGCGAGCTGCGGGAGCACGGCGACGCCGAGACCCGCGCCGACCAGGCCGACCACCGCCGGGTAGTCGTCGGTGGCGAAGTCGATGCGGGGAGAGAAACCGGCCGCCTGGCAGACCTCGACCAGTTGACCGCGACAGCGCGGGCAGCCCGCGATCCAGGGTTCCCCGGCCAGTTCGCCGATGGCGACGGACGCCGCGCCCGCGAGGGGGTGCCGCTCCGGGACCAGCGCCACCAGCCGGTCGTCCAGCAGCGGGCGGACGACCAGGTCGTCCCACTCGGCAGCGCCCACCGCGCCCTCGTAGCGGAAGCTGAGCGCCACGTCGCAGTCGCCCTCGCGCAGCAGGTCGACGGAGTTCGGCGGTTCGGCCTCCTCCAGGGAGACCCGGGTGCCGGGGTGGGCGGCGCGCAGCGCGGCCAGAGCGGTCGGGACCAGCGTGGAGCTGCCGCTGGGGAAGGAGACCAGGCGGACCCGCCCGGCGCGCAGCCCGGCGATGGCGGCGACCTCCTCCTCGGCGGCGGTGAGCCCGGCGATGATCCCGGCGGCGTGCCGGGTCAGCGCCTCGCCGGCCTGGGTCAGCCGCATCTCCCGCCCGGTACGCACGAGCAGGGGGGTGCCGACGGAGGTTTCCAGCGCCTTCATCTGCTGGCTGACGGCCGGCTGGGTGCAGCCCAGTTCGCGCCCCGCCGCGGAGAAGGAACCGGTGGCGGCGACGGCGCGCAGCACACGGAGATGACGAGCCTCGATCACACCACCGAGGATAAGCGCCGCTTTGACCGGACCGCGAATCCCACGTCACCGCTTTGACCGGACGGGCACATGCGGTGCGTTTGCGCGCGAGATCGCGCCCGGTGAGGTGCGGGCGGGGGGACGACCGGGTCGGCGACCCGGACCAACCCGGTCCGGGTCACTAACCTTGCGTCATGACAACGGCATTGATTACGGGATCGACGGCGGGCATCGGCGCCGCGTTCGCCCGGCGGCTGGCGGCCGACGGGCACGACCTGGTCCTGGTCGCCCGCGACACCAAGCGACTGCGCGAACAGGCGACCGAACTGCACGACCGGCACGGCATCGAGGCCAAGGTACTGACGGCCGACCTCGCCGAGGACGACGGCATCGAGGCGGTGGCCGCCCGGCTGGGCGATCCCAAGAACCCCGTCGACCTGCTGATCAACAACGCCGGCTTCGGCAACAAGGGACGCTTCCTCGACGTGCCGATGGCCGACGAGCTGCGGATGCTCAAGGTGCACTGCGAGGCGGTGCTGCGGCTGACGTCGGCGGCGACGCACGTGATGCGGGAGCGGGGCCGCGGCGGCGTGGTCAACGTGGCCTCGGTCGCGGCCTTCGTCCCGCGCGGCACGTACGGCGCCTCCAAGGCGTGGGTCGTGCAGTTCACCCAGGGCGTGGCGAAGGACCTGGCCGGCAGCGGGGTACGCCTGATGGCGCTGGCCCCGGGTTTCGTGCGCACCGAGTTCCACGAGCGCGCCGGGATGGGCACGGACAACATCCCGAACTGGATGTGGCTGGACGCCGACAAGCTGGTCGCGGCCGCCCTGGACGACCTGGCCCGCGGCAAGTCCCTGTCGATCCCCGACCCCCGCTACAAGGCCCTGATGGGCGCGGCGAAACTGGTGCCTCGCGGCATGCTGGGCGGCATCAGCTCCCGCACGGGGCGCAAGTACGGGCCGAGGTAGCGAGCGGGGCACCTGCGAGGCGGCCGGGCCGCACCCCTGCGCGCCGCCGCGTCTCCTCGGCCCGGGTGCGGCCATGGCCACCGCCGGCGCCCACGGACCCGTACCGCCGGACCGACGGGGCCGGGAGCGCCCGGTGGGGCAGCGCCCGCCGGTGCCTGCCGCAGATCACTCCGCAGCTCACCGGCCGTGGACCTGCCCCCTACGACGACGGTGCCCGGCACCCCCAAGGGGGTACCGGGCACCGGCCGGAGGCGGGGAGGTGCGGAGCCTCAGTGCGAGTGGCCGTGGCTGTGGCCGCCGGCCGCCGGCTCTTCCTCTTCCTTCTTCTCGACGACCAGGGTCTCGGTCGTCAGGAGGAGGGAGGCGATGGAGGCGGCGTTCTCTAGGGCGGAGCGGGTGACCTTCACCGGGTCGATGACGCCGGCCTTGACCAGGTCGCCGTACTCGCCGGTGGCGGCGTTGAAGCCCTGGCCCTTGTCCAGCTCGGCGACCTTGGAGGTGATGACGTAACCCTCCAGGCCGGCGTTCTCGGCGATCCAGCGCAGCGGCTCGACGGCGGCCTTGCGGACGACCGCGACACCGGTGGCCTCGTCGCCGGTCTTGCCGAGGTTGCCCTCCAGCACCTTGACGGCGTGGACCAGCGCGGAGCCGCCACCGGAGACGATGCCCTCCTCGACCGCGGCGCGGGTCGCGGAGATGGCGTCCTCCAGACGGTGCTTGCGCTCCTTCAGCTCCACCTCGGTGGCGGCGCCGACCTTGATCACGCACACGCCGCCGGCCAGCTTCGCGAGGCGCTCCTGGAGCTTCTCGCGGTCCCAGTCGGAGTCGGTGGACTCGATCTCGGCCTTGATCTGGTTGATGCGGCCCTCGACGTCCGCCTTCTCACCGGCACCGTCGACGATCGTGGTGTCGTCCTTGGTGACGGTGACGCGGCGGGCGGAGCCGAGCACGTCCAGACCGACCTGGTCGAGCTTGAGGCCGACCTCCTCGGAGATGACCGTGGCGCCGGTGAGCGCGGCCATGTCCTGGAGCATCGACTTGCGGCGGTCGCCGAAGCCCGGGGCCTTCACCGCGACGGCGTTGAAGGTGCCGCGGATCTTGTTCACGACGAGGGTGGAGAGCGCCTCGCCCTCCAGGTCCTCGGCGATGATCAGCAGCGGCTTGGAGGCGTTGGCCTGGATGACCTTCTCCAGCAGCGGCAGCAGCTCGCCGATGGAGGAGATCTTGCCCTGGTTGATGAGGATGTAGGGGTCCTCGAGGACGGCCTCCATGCGCTCCTGGTCCGTCACGAAGTACGGCGACAGGTAGCCCTTGTCGAAGGCCATGCCCTCGGTGAAGTCCAGCTCAAGACCGAAGGTGTTGGACTCCTCGACGGTGATGACACCGTCCTTGCCGACCTTGTCCATCGCCTCGGCGATCAGCTCGCCGACCTGGCTGTCCTGGGCGGACAGACCGGCGACGGCGGCGATGTCGGACTTCTCGTCGATCGGGCGCGCGGTCGCGAGGAGTTCCTCGGACACAGCGGCGACGGCCGCGTCGATGCCCTTCTTCAGCAGCGCCGGGGAGGCACCCGCGGCGACGTTCTTCAGGCCCTCGCGGACCAGCGCCTGGGCCAGCACGGTGGCGGTGGTCGTACCGTCACCCGCGATGTCGTTGGTCTTGGTCGCCACCTCCTTCACGAGCTGGGCGCCGAGGTTCTCGTACGGGTCCTCGATCTCGACCTCGCGGGCGATCGTGACACCGTCGTTGGTGATGGTGGGGGCGCCGAACTTCTTGTCGATGACGACGTTGCGGCCCTTGGGGCCGATCGTCACCTTCACCGTGTCAGCGAGCTTGTTGACGCCGCGCTCAAGGGCGCGACGGGCGTCCTCGTCGAACTTCAGGATCTTCGCCATGGGAGCGTGAGCCCTCTTCCAGGTTCTGGGTTAACGACAGCTACGCCCCTGGCGCCCGGCTTCATGGTGGTGGCGGGGGCCAGGGGCGCAGCTCAAAGCAGTGTGCTTCGGGTGAATTACTTCTCGATGATCGCGAGCACGTCGCGAGCCGAGAGGACGAGGTACTCCTCGCCGTTGTACTTCACCTCGGTGCCGCCGTACTTGCTGTACAGCACGACGTCGCCGACGGAGACGTCGAGCGGAAGACGGTTACCGTCCTCGAAGCGGCCCGGACCCACGGCCAGGACGACGCCTTCCTGGGGCTTCTCCTTCGCGGTGTCCGGGATGACCAGGCCTGAGGCCGTGGTCTGCTCGGCGTCGAGCGGCTGGACCACAATGCGGTCCTCAAGCGGCTTGATGGCAACCTTGGAGCTGGCGGTCGTCACGTTCCGACCTCCCCCTTCGGTGTTCTCACGGGGTTGACTGTCTGAGGTGGCGACCAGGTGGATCCGTCGTCGCGGGTGCCGGACCTGCCCGTCGCTGTGTTGGCACTCTCCAGTGGTGAGTGCCAGAACTGAGACTATGACTGCGATTAGCACTCGGTCAAGCGGAGTGCCAATGCCAACGGCGCGTCGGAGTCATTTCGTCCGTGCCGCCGAGGTGGACACCTGGGTGCGCACCGGGTTCAGAGGTAGTCCTCCAGGCGTCCCACCCGCAGTCCCCGCTCCTCGATCTCGCGCAGCAGGCGCTCCGTGCGGGCGGTCAGGGAGCGGTCCGCCGGGCGGTCCGGGTCCACGGCGATGATGTCGCCGGGGCGGAGGCGGCGCTCGCCCCGGGTGTAGGTCAGGACCCCGGCGGCGTCCGGGGCGGCGCGCCACAGGACGACCGCCCCGATGCCGCACGCCGCGGCGGCCCGCAGGGTCGTCGTGTCGTACCTGCCGTAGGGCGGGCGCAGGAGGCGGGGGCGGACGCCGAAGCGGGAGCGGAGCTTGCGCTGCTGGCCGCAGATCTCGGCGCGCTGGCCGGCGGGCGGCAGGCCGCGCAGGGCGGGGTGGTCGAGGGTGTGGTTCTGCAGGCTCGCGCCGACCGCGCGGAGCCGGGCGAAGTGCCCGTACGCCGGGCCCGCGACCTGGTCGGTGAGGAACATGGTGACCGGCAGCCGCCGGGCGCGGACCAGTTCGACGAAGCCGGGATCGCGTTCGACGCCGTCGTCGTAGGTGAGGAAGACGACCGGGTCGCGGGTGCGGACGTGGTCCACGACGGGCGGCAGCGGGCCCGGCGGCGCCCCGGCCCCCGCCGGTGCGGCGGGAGGGGCCGGCGCGGCGCAGCCGGTGAGCAGCGCGGCCGCCAGGGCGGCGGCCCCGGCCCACCGGACCCGGCCGCTCCTGCTCCCGTCCCCGCTCCCGCTCTTCACAGGTGGTCCTCCTTCACAGGTAGTCCTCCAGGCGGGCCACCGCGTAGCCCTCCGCGGTGACCTTGTCGAGGAAGCTGCGGACCATGTCGGGCATGGTGCCCGGCCAGTCTTCCCGGCCGCGGAAATGAGTGAGGACGATGTCGCCGCGGTGGATCTCGCGGTCCCACTCGCGGTAGTCCCAGCGGTCGGCGAATACCTCCTCGTTCCAGATCGGGACGTGGGTGATCCCGCAGCTCCGGGCGGCGAGCAGGGTGTCCTCGTTGTAATTGCCGAAGGGCGGGCGGAAGAGGACGGGGCGGGTGCCGTAGCGCTCGCGGATCACCTGCTGCATGCCGCAGATCTCGCGTTTCTGGGCGGCGTACGACAGTCCGGGCAGGTACGGGTGGTTCAGGGTGTGGTTGTTGAGGGTGACCCCGCGGGCCTGCATCTTCTTGAAGTAGGCGTAGTCGTCCTTCACCAGGTAGTCGCTGAGGAAGGCGGTGTAGGGGACCTTCAGGTCGCTCATCATCCGCAGGAAGGCGGGGTCCTTCTCGTCGCCGTCGTCGATGGTGAGGAAGACGATCTTCTCCTCGGTGGGGACGGTGGTGAAGACCGGCGGGAGGCCGCGTTCGGCGTGGTCGTCGACCTCGAAGCCGTCGCGCGTGGTGATCTCGGGCTTCTTCGCGGGCGGCGGCGGGGCCGTCAGCGGAACCCGTCTCAGGCCCCAGCGCTTCGCGGCGGCGACGCGCGCCGTGTGGGCCGCGCGCAGCCCGGCGGCGTAGGCGTCCAGCGCGCGGGCCGCGGGCACCTGGAGCTGCTGGCCGCCCGCGGGCTCCACCTCGGAGGAGGCCCGCGCGCAGCCCGGCCCGAGGGCGGCGACGGCGAGCAGGGCCAGACCGCCCCGCACGCGCGCCCTGCGGGATCGAAACACCCGACTTTTGTCATTTTGTACTACTACTCGCATGGGGCCGGATCTTCGCAGCCCCCGGCCCGGGAACCCGGCCCGACACCACGCCGGGGGCACACCGTCCACCGACTGGCCGACAATGATCCGGTGAACGACCTCGACGCCCTCCTCACCCCCGAAGGCCGCGCCCTCCTCGACGAGGTGCGTGCCACCGACCCGGCGCACGAGCTGGCGGTCGCCACCCGACTGCGCCGTACGCACCCCGCCGCGCTGGTGTCGGCGGCGCTCGGCCAGGCGCACCTGCGGCAGCGGGCGGTGGCGAAGTTCGGCGCCGAGGACGCCGGCCGGATGTTCTTCACGCCCGCCGGGGTCGAGCAGTCGACGCGGGCGAGCGTGGCGGCGTACCGGGCGGGGCGGCTGCGGGAACTGGGCGTGGGCTCGGTCGCCGACCTGTGCGGCGGGATCGGCGGGGACGCCATCGCGCTGGCGCGGGCCGGCATCCGGGTGCTGGCCGTGGACCGGGACCCGGCGGCGGTCACGGCGGCCCGCGCCAACGCCGACGCGCTCGGGCTGGCCGGCCTGATCGAGGTGCGGGAGGCCGATGTGACGGAGGTGGACACGGCCGGGTACGACGCCGTGTTCGTCGATCCCGCGCGGCGCGGCGGACGCGGGCGGATCTTCGACCCGGAGGCGTACTCGCCGCCGCTGTCGTGGGCCGTCGGCGCGGCCCGTACGGCCGCGCTGGCCGCCGCGCTGAAGGTGGCGCCCGGCATCCCGCACGAGGCGGTGCCCGCCGACGCCGAGGCCGAGTGGATCTCCGACGGCGGGGACGTCAAGGAGGCGGTGCTGTGGTTCGGCACCACGCCGGGGGCGGTGCGGGCGACGCTGCTGCCGGGGCCGCGCACGCTGCTCTCCCGGTCGCTGCCCGACCCGGAGGTCCGCCCGCCCGGCCGCTTCCTCTACGAACCGGACGGCGCCGTCGTCCGCGCCCATCTGGTCTCCGAGGTCGCCGACCAGGTCGGCGGCGGGCTCCTGGACGCCACCATCGCCTACGTCACGGCGGACGCGCTGCGGCCGACGCCGTACGCCACCGCGTACGAGATCACCGACGTGCTGCCCTTCAACGTCAAGAAGCTGAAGGCGCTGCTGCGCGAGCGCGGGGTCGGGGTGCTGACCGTGAAGAAGCGGGGGTCGGCGGTCGAGCCGGAGGAGCTGCGGAAGAAGGTCAAGCCGCGGGGGCCGCACTCGGCCACCGTCTTCATGACCCGGGTCGCGGGGGCGCCGACCATGCTCGTCGGCGCCCCCGCGGCCCCGGCTACCGGCGGTGGACCGTCCTGACGGAGTCCAGGTGCGGGTCGGCGCCGAGGGGACAGGACCGGGGGGCCGTGGCCTCTTGGCCGTCCCCGGCCGACAGCGCGGAGCGGGCACCGGCCCTCGCGCCACCGGCGGGGGCCGGCTGCGCGCCGTCGTGGTACGGGTAGTACGTGAACTGCGTGCCGCTGGCGCTGATCGACGCGCCGGCCGTGTTCAGCGCCGTCACCGTCACCGCGCCGGTGTCGCCGAACGCGATCGCCGCGTGGGTGCCGGCGGACTCGCGCAGCAGGTAGCTCTTGGTCTCACTGGACAGGGCCGGGCGCGAGGTCCACAGCACGGGGCCGTAGGCGAGGCCGACCTGGCTCGGCACCGTCCACCAGAACCTGGCCAGGGACACCGACAGGGCGGCGTCGGTGCTGCCCTTGATCGCGTAGTACGCGTACCGCGCCGGCCACCTGGAGAGCCGGTCCGCCGTGTTGATCCGTCTGGGGACGTGGCCGAGGGTGCGGAGCTGGGCGGCGAGCGCCGCGGCGCGGCGGCGTGAACAGTCTCATATTGTCGACCCGCCACGGATCGGAGGACATCGATGTCGGTGTCGATGTCATGAGGAAGTGCCGCCGCGCGGTCCGGGTCGGTGCCGTTCCCCCCGTCGACCGACCGCACAGCCGTACCGACCGCACAGCCGTTCCGCAGCGGCCGGGTCACTGTAGGGGCCGGTGGGGCACGAGGGACACGGGACCGGTCCGGTCCGATCATCGGGTGAACAGTGCGCCACCGGCGGGTTACGCGCCGCACTCCCGCGCCCGCGCGAGGAGCAGTTCCCGCTCGCGGGTGTTCCGGGCCAGCTCCGCCGCGCGCCCGAACTCCGCGCGGGCCTCCGGTGTACGCCCGAGGCGGGCCAGCAGGTCGCCGCGGACACTGGGCAGCAGGTGGTAGCCGCGCAGGGCGGGACCGGCGGCCAGGGCGTCCACGATCTCCAGCGCGGCCCCGGGACCCTCGGCCATGGAGACGGCGACCGCGCGGTTCAGCTCCACCACCGGGGAGGGGGCGCGGGCCGCGAGCAGCCCGTAGAGGGTGGCGATCCGCGGCCAGTCGGTCTCCTCGTAGGCGTACGCGTGCGCGTGGCAGGCGGCGATCGCGGCCTGGAGGAGGTACCGGCCCGGGGCGCCGGCCGCCGCGGTGCCGGCGCGGTCGAGGGCGGTGAAACCGCGGCCGACGAGCATGCGGTTCCAGCGGCGGCGGTCCTGGTCCTTCAGGAGGACCGGCGCGCCGTCCGGGCCGGTGCGGGCGGCGGTCCGGGACGCCTGGAACTCCAGCAGGGCGGTCAGGCCGTGCACCTCAGGTTCCCTCGGCATCAGGGCGGACAGCACCCGGGCCAGGCGCAGGGCGTCCTCGCACAGGCCCGGGCGCAGCAGGTCGTCGCCCGCGGTGGCGGCGTAACCCTCGTTGAAGATCAGGTAGATGACGTCGAGGACGGAACCGAGGCGGGCCTCGCGGTCCGGGCCGTACGGCACCTCGAAGGGGATGTTCCGGGCGGCGAGGGTCCGTTTGGCCCGTACCAGGCGCTGCGCGACGGTCGGCTCGGGCACCAGGAAGGCGCGGGCGATCTCGGCCGTGGTGAGGCCGCCGAGCAGGCGCAGGGTGAGGGCGACGCGGGCCGCCGCGGAGAGCACGGGGTGGCAGGCGGTGAAGACGAGCCGGAGCAGGTCGTCGTCGATGTCGTCGGGGCCGGCCGGCTCCACCGGCTCCACCGCCTCCGGCAGGGCCCGGCCGATCTCCGCCAGCTTGCGGGCGTAGTTCTCCCGGCGGCGGACCAGGTCGACGGCGCGGTGCCGGGCGGTGGCCGTGAGCCAGGCGCCCGGGTTGTCGGGCACTCCGTCCCCGGGCCACTGCTCCAGGGCCGCGACCAGGGCGTCCTGCGCGAGTTCCTCCGCGATGCCGACGTCCCGGACGATCCGGGCTACGGCGGCGATGACCCGCGGCGCCTCCAGACGGAAGACGGTCTCGATGGCGCGGGCCGCGCTGGTGGGGGACTGTGGTTCCACAGTCCCCCATGCAACACCCTGGGGCGCCCGGGGCCAATCCGTACCGGAAGGGCGGGCCGGGATCAGCCCTCCATCAGCTCGCGCACCTCACAGGTGACCGTCCAGTGGGCCTCGTGGACCTTCAGGAAGCGCTTGGTCCACTCGACCGCCTCGGCCCGGTCCTTGGTCTGGAGCATCGAGTAGCCGCCGATGACCTCCTTGGTCTCGGTGAAGGGTCCGTCGGTGACGGAGAGCCGCCCGCCCTCGTAGTGGACGCGGGTGCCCTGGGCGGTCGGGGTCAGCCCGGAGGTGTCGAGCAGGACGCCGGCCTTGGTCATCTCCTCCATCAGCTCCCCCATCCGCCGCATCAGTTCGGGGCTGGGACCCTCGGCGGGGGCGTCGTTCTCGTCGATCCGGATGAGCGCCAGGAAGCGGGGCACGGTGTCTCCTCGGGACGGTGACCGGGTTCTTCCTCCCGGTCTCTCACCCGTACGTCGATCAGGGGGCGGGCGGATCGACACGCGCGCCGGAATTTCCCCGACGACTTTTCCGGGCTGCCGGAACCGCAGGAGCCCCAGGAGCCCCAGGAGCCCCAGGAGCCGTGGGGGGCCGCCGTCAGCGCAGCGACTCCCACAGCTTCCGGGCGTCCGGTTCCTCGGGCACGACCCGGTTGGCGTCGGACGGCGCCGGCACCACCGGCATCGTCACCGTGCGCGTGTCGTCCGCCGCCAGCCCGTCGAGGCTCTGGCCCAGGCCGATCAGCTCGCCCAGGGAGTCCAGGCCGGTGTCGGTGGTCAGGCTGCCGGTGACCGCGTCGGCGACCCGGTAGAGCTGGGCGGGGTCGGTGAGCAGGTCGGTGGTGGAGACCTGTTTCAGCAACGCCTTGACCAGCTTCTGCTGCAGCTCTATCCGGGCGAGGTCGCTGCCGCCGGCTATCCCGTACCGGGTACGGGCCAGCCCGAGGGCCTGCTCGCCGTCGAGGTGGTGGGTGCCGGCGTCCAGGTGCAGGTGGCTCTTGTCGTCGTCGATGTCCTGGTCGGTGGTGACGGTGACACCGCCGAGCGCGTCCACCAGCCTGGCGAAGCCGGAGAAGTCGATCTCGATGTAGTGGTCCATGCGGACCTCGGTGAGCGCCTCGGCCGTCTTCACCGCGCAGACCGGCCCGCCGAGGGCGTACGCGGTGTTGAACATCGCCTGGTACGCGTGGGCGGACGAACCCCCGGACGCGAGCGGACAGGACGGGCGCTCCACCAGCGTGTCGCGGGGGATGCTGACCACGGTGGCGCTGGTCCGGCCGGCGTCGAGGTGGACGACCATCGCCGTGTCGGAGCGGGCGCCCTCGCTGTCGCCGCCGCCCAGCGCCTGGTTCTCCGCGCCGCCGCGCGAGTCGGAGCCGAGGACCAGGATGTTCAGGGCGCCGGTGTCCCGGGGCGCGGCGGCGGCCGACGCGGACGGTGCCGGGGTGGCGCGGGCGGGGCGGTCGTCACCGAGCGCGCTGTTGATGTCGACGCTCGTGATGTTGTCGTTGAGGTGCCAGTACGCCCAGCCCGCCGCCGCGATCCCCAGCAGCAGCGCACCGGCCACGGCGAGGCCGGTGACCCGCAGCACCTTCGCGCGCCCGCCCATGTCCGCCCCCGTCCTGTCGCGTCTTCAACAACTGCCCGGCAGGGGAGAACGTAAGTCCGAATTATTGCGGGCGGCGCACCTGGACGGCCTTTCTGCGGAAATTCTCAGACTTCACCGGGCGCCGCCGGGTCCGAAAGTTTCGGGTGTCCGTGTCCTGTCCGTGTCCTGTCCGTGTCAGTGTCAGTGTCCGTGTCCGTGTCCGATGTGGTCGGGCGGTGTCGGCGGGGCCGTGCTGCTGCGCACCACGAGGGTGGTGGCCAGTTCCACCCGGGTCGCCGCCGCGGAGCCCTCGGCGCGCCCGAGGTCGAGCACGAGGCGGGCCGCGGCCTCGGCCATCTCGGTCAGCGGCTGGCGCACGGTGGTCAGCGGCGGGCCCACCCAGCGGGCCACCGGCAGGTCGTCGAAACCGACCACGCTCAGGTCCTCCGGGACCCGCAGCCCCAGTTCGCGCGCGGCCTCGTACAGGCCGAGCGCCTGGAGGTCGTTGCCGGCGAAGACCGCGGTGGGCCGGTCGGGACGGCGCAGCAGCTCCAGGCCCTGGCGGTAGCCGGTCTCGTGGTGGAAGTCGCCGGTGCGGATCAGGCCCGGGTCGACCGGCAGCCCCGCGGTCTCCAGCGCGGCCCGGTAACCGTCCACCCGGGCGCGGCTGCACATCATGCGGGTGGGGCCGCTGATCGCGCCGATCCGGGTGTGCCCCAGTTCGAGCAGGTGGCGGGTGGCGGCGAGGCCGCCCTGCCAGTTGGTGGCGCCGATGGAGGGCACGTCGGCGCCCGGGTCGCCCGCCGGGTCCATCACCACGAACGGGATGGACCGGCTGGTCAGCAGGGCGCGCTGGGACTCGTCGAGCCCCGAGAGCACGAGGATGACGCCGTGCGGGCGGCGGGCGGCGACCTGGTCGGCCCAGGTCCGCCCGGGGGTCAGCCGGCCGGCGCTCTCGGAGAGCACGACGCTGAGCCCGGCGTCCCGCGCCACGTTCTCCACGCCCCGGATGACCTCCATCGCCCAGGCGCTCTCCAATTCGTGGAAGACCAGGTCGATCAGGGGCGAGCGGGTCGCTTCCGCGCGGCGGCGCCGGTAGCCGTGGTCGCGCAGCAGTGCCTCGACCCGGGTCCGGGTCGCCGGGGCGACATCGGCGCGGCCGTTGAGCACCTTCGAAACAGTCGGTGCCGACACACCGGCCTCGCGGGCGATCTCGGCAAGGGTCGCGGTCTGTGTCGACCGCCCTCGCGTCCCGGTTTCAGCGGGCTGGTGCGATGTCATGGCGGCGATCGTATCCCCGCGGACCCTCGGGGCGTATCCCTGCGGACCCTCTTGACGTAGCCCTCGGGCCGCCATAGGTTCCCGGAACATTCGATAAGGGTATCGAAACATTCGGAGCGGTAGCCGGGACAGCGTCCGTCGCCGCCGAGAGCGACGCCTTGGAGCCGAGCCGACAGGAGTTCCATGACCACCGCGCCCTGGCGTGACCCCGCCCTGCCCGCCGCCGCCCGCGTCGGTGACCTCCTGGCCCGGATGACCCTGGAGGAGAAGACCGCCCAGCTCTACGGCGTGTGGGTGGGCGCCGCGACGGACGGCGACGGGGTCGCCCCGCTCCAGCACGAGATGACGGCCGGGTACGACTGGGACGAGCTGATCACCCGGGGGCTCGGCCAGCTCACCCGGCCCTTCGGGACGGCCCCCGTGGAACCCGCGACCGGTGCCCGGGCGCTCGCGGGGGCGCAGCGGCGGATCGCCGGGGCCGGCCGCTTCGGCATTCCGGCGCTGGCCCACGAGGAGTGCCTGGCCGGTTTCACCGCCTGGCGGGCCACCGCCTACCCGGTGCCGCTGGCCTGGGGCGCCACCTTCGACCCGGACCTGGTCGAGGAGATGGCCCGGCGGATCGGCCACGACCTGCGCGCGGTCGGCGTCCACCAGGGCCTCGCCCCGGTCCTGGACGTCGTACGCGATCCGCGCTGGGGCCGGGTGGAGGAGACGATCGGCGAGGACCCGTACCTGGTCGGCACGGTGGGCGCCGCCTATGTGCGGGGGCTGGAGTCGGCCGGGATCGTCGCCACGCTGAAGCACTTCGCCGGGTACGCCTCGTCGGCCGGGGCCCGCAACCTCGCGCCCGTGCGGGCGGGCGTGCGCGAGTTCGCCGACGTCACGCTCCCCCCGTTCGAGATGGCGCTGCGCGAGGGCGGGGCGCGTTCGGTGATGGCGGCCTACACCGAGACCGACGGCGTCCCCGCCTCCGCCGACCCGGCGCTGCTGACCGGGCTGCTGCGCGAGGAGTGGGGGTTCGAGGGCACGGTGGTCGCCGACTACTTCGGCGTCGGCTTCCTGCAGACCCTGCACCGCGTCGCCGAGGACCCCGCCGGGGCGGCCCACCTGGCGCTCGCGGCCGGCGTCGACGTCGAACTGCCGACGCTCAAGTGCTACGGCACGCCCCTGCTGGAGGCGGTCCGGGCGGGCCGGGTGCCCGAGGAGCTGATCGACCGGGCGGCCCGGCGGGTCCTGCTGCAGAAGTGCGAGCTGGGCCTGCTGGACGAGGACTGGGACCCCGAGCCGCCCGGCGACGGCGCCCCCGTCGACCTGGACTCCCCCGCCAACCGGGCGCTCGCCCGCCGGCTCGCCGAGGAGTCGGTGGTACTGCTGGACAACCCGGACGGGCTGCTGCCGCTGGCCCCCGACGCCCGGATCGCGGTGGTCGGGCCCCGCGCCGCCGACGCGCTGGCGATGCTCGGCTGCTACTCCTTCCCCTCGCACGTCCTGCCCCGCCACCCCGAAGTGGCCACGGGCATCGACATCCCGACCCTCCTGGAGGCCCTGCGCGCCGAACTGCCCGACGCCAAGTTCACTGCCGCCGAGGGCTGCGACACCGCCGGCCCGGACACCTCGGGCTTCGAGGAGGCGGTGGCGCGGGCCACCGAGGCGGACGTGTGCGTGGCCGTGCTCGGCGACCGGGCGGGCCTCTTCGGCCGGGGCACCTCGGGCGAGGGCTGCGACGCCGCCGACCTGCGGCTGCCCGGCGTCCAGGGCGCCCTGCTCGACGCGCTGGTCGCGACGGGCGTCCCCGTCGTCCTGGTCCTGCTCACCGGCCGGCCGTACGCGCTGGGCCGCTGGCACGGCCGGCTGGGCGCGGTGGTGCAGGCGTTCTTCCCCGGCGAGGAGGGCGGCCCGGCGGTGGCGGGCGCACTGTCCGGCCGCGTCAATCCCTCCGGCCGCCTCCCGGTGAGCGTCCCGCACCTGCCCGGCGGCCAGCCCTGGACCTACCTCCAGCCGCCGCTGGGCCTCGCGGGCGAGGTCAGCAACCTGGACCCGACCCCGCTGTACGCCTTCGGCCACGGCCGCTCGTACACGACGTTCGCGTGGGAGGACGTCACCGGCGGCGGCCCGGCGGAGATCGGCACGGACGGCTCGTACGACGTCTCCGTGACCGTCCGCAACACCGGTGAGCGGGCGGGCGCCGAGGTGGTCCAGCTCTACCTGCACGACCCGGTGGCCAGCGTCACCCGCCCCGACCTGCGCCTGATCGGCTACCGCCGGCTGGAACTGGCCCCCGGCGAGGCCCGGCGCGTGACCTTCGCCTTCCACACCGACCTCTCGGCGTTCACCGACCGCACCGGCCGCCGCGTGGTCGAACCGGGCGCCCTGGAACTACGCCTCGCGGCCTCCAGCGCCGACCTCCGCCACACCACCCGGCTGACCCTCACCGGCCCCCCGCGCACGCCGGGACGGGAACGGCGGCTGCGGTGCGAGACGGAAGTGACGGGGTGACGGGGGTGTGCGGTCTTATTCCTCCCGCATGGCCAGCTCGGCCAGCCGCAGGAACGCCTCCGTCGTGGCCGGACGGAGCCGGTGCAGTTCCCAGCGCGGGGACTGCAGGGCTCCGTCGAAAGGCACCCGCACCACCTGTTCCGGAGGCACACCCAGCCGTCGGGCGAAGGTCTCGGGCAGCTCGCGCCGGGAAGGCCCGTCGACGTCCGTGGCCACCACCAGCGCCCGCCTGGCCAGCGCCTCCCGGCCCGACCCCCGCAGCATGGCCAGGGTGCGGACCGCGGCCGAGAGGAACCACTGGGCGGTGCCGCAGCACAGGATCAACCGGTCGGTGTGATCCAGTACGGCGTCGGCCGAGCCGTCCAGGCGCAGCGGGGTCCAGTCCGTGAGGACGAACGGGTAGTAGGGCGCCGTCTGCGTCAGGACGTGCACGTACTCCTGCTGGTGAGCCGGGATGGGGCTGAAGTGCCCGCTGCGGTGGGCGACGACTTCGAGACCGGACGGCATACGGGTGGTGCGGGCCCGAATCTCCTCGTACGAGGCAGTGGCCGTCAGCCCCGCCAGGTCCCTCACCACGGCGGGGTTGCGGGCGCTGAGGAAGGCGTCCAGCGAACCCTCGGACGCGGATCCGTCCAGCGCCAGTACCGGTTCGCCGCGCACCGCGGCGAGGACGGAGCCGAGGACCATCGTGGTCGTGGCACGTCCGCTGTAGTAGTAGGCCCCGATCAGGGTCACACGCCTGCTGTGCGGCAGCGCGACGCGTAGCCGCGCCATCCGGGCCTCGGCCGTCCGGCGTGCGGCGCCGAGACGTGGCAGCCGCAGTGCCGCGCGCGGCACCTGCGGAGTCCGAGGCGGGGTGAGCGGCGCCCGGCCGCCCCGCGTCGGCTGTACGGGGGCGGCCCCCAGTTGGAGCCGGGTGCGTGCGACGTACCGGGCCAGGACCTCGGCGACCTCGCTCGCCGCGGGCCGCTCGGCCGGGTTCTGGGCGATGCAGCGCAGGACGAGCCGCCGGAGCTGCTCCCAGGTGTCGCCCTGCCACAGGTGCATGCCCTCCGGCAGGCCGGGCAGCTCCCAGCCGGCCTTGCTGCTGATGACCTGGAGCAGTTCGCCCAGGGACCGGACGTTGTCCTCGCGCGTGGGCGCGACGCCCGATCCCAGGTACTCCCCGTCGACGGCGCAGTCCGACAGGTCGCCCAGCGCCACGGTCCGGCGCAGCACGTACACGCTGTCGGCGTCCAGGGTCGCGGGCACCAACCCGTTGACGTGGCACAGGGCGACGGCGTTGGCGAGATAGCAGGAGACCAGCAGGCCCTGGAGCACGTCGAAGGGGGCGGTTCCGTCGGTCAGGGCCCGGGTGAAGATGTCCGCGAGCCGCGGCGGCCGGGCGTCGGCGTCCGCGATCGGAGTCATCGCGAGCCAGGGCGGGGAGTCATGGAGTCCGCTGGCGAGCAGAACCGGCGCGTACTGCCCCTGGAGGCGGCCCAGCGCCTCGGCCTCCACCGCGATCAGCCCGGCGTTGACGGCGGGCAGGTCGGGGCGCGGCCGCCGCAGCACGGCCTCCCGGCCGCCGCTGTCGACACCGCGGTAGATGATCGTGCGCCGGCCTCGCCGCCGGCCTCGCAGCTCGTATCCGCCGATCCGCCGTGGATCGTCACCGGTGAGCGGCTCCCAGTCGTCCGGAGCGGCCCCGGGCCCCGGCAGGCTTCGGCCGGGAGTCGCCGGTCGGGCACGGTCTAGCGACACCCCGAAGCGGGCGAGCAGCCTGCGCTCGACACTCGTGAAGGGCTGCTGCGAGCCGGGCAGGGTGTCGGAACCGTCGGGGTGGAGCAGCCAGGCCGGGAAGTCGGGCGAGTTGCCGGCCAGTTCTTCCAGCCGACGGCCGATCCGGCGGCCGGTGCTCAGGAGTTCGGCCTGCGGCACCGCGTCGAGCAGTACGGCTTTGGCGTCGTCGGCGAAGTCGAAGACCCGGTGCTTGGCCGGCAGCGGGCCGGGCACGGGTGCGGGATGCGGCCGGATCAGCCCGCCCAGAAACACCTCGGCCAGATGGGAGGTGGTGGCCGGCCAGGGAACCGCGGTCTGGACCAGGCGCATCACCGGCACGGACAGCGGTGCGACCGCAGCGAGATGGGCGGCCAGCCGGTACGCCCCCGGCGTGGCCGCGTCCCGGAAGTGCTGGGCGCTGCTCAGGTCCCGGGCGGGAGCCACCGCGGCATACCGGTCGGGGCGGGTGAGCAGCGGCAGCTCGACCGTGGTGCCGGGAGAGGCGAGCAGCCGCGCCCAGACACCGAGCGAGCCGGCGGCGGGTTCGAGGACGGGGACCGGAATGTCCTCGAAGCGGCTCAGCTCCGGTGGCAGCAACGGGTCGACGATCTTCCAGGAGGTGTTGGCCCCGCCGATGCGCCGGGTGGTGGCCTGCCAGCGTTCGGCCGAGATGCCGGATGCCTCCCACATGTCCGGCGGCAGGGTGTGCAGGACCGCGACCGGCCCGCGGGCCGCCCGCTCGGTCAGCAGCCGGTGCATCGCGCCGGACCGCCAGGCCGCGCCCATGCCGTCGCTGACGACCAGCAGCAGGGTGCGCCCGGAGGGATCGTTGACCGTGGTCAGCGGGGACTGCGTACTGCCGGGGTGGAACGCCCGGGCATGCAGACGCGGACCGGCCGCGCCGCGGGTGTCGAGGCCGAGCACCCGGGTGACGGCGAACGCGCCGAGGCGCTCCAGCAAGGTGCGCAGTTCGGTGCCGAGCCGGTGCCACAGCAGCATGGACAGACCGTCGTCGACGAGCAGGGTGAGGTTGAGCCAGCGTTCCCGCACCGGTCGTTCCACGACGTCGGGCAGGTTGGTCTCGGCGAGTTCGGCCGCGGTGCGGTCCTCGTCGATCTCCATGCGGTGCCGACTGTCGTGGCGACGGCGCAGCGGTCTGAGCGACCGGCCGAGTTCCAGCTCGGCGGCGAGGGCCTTCTCCTCCGGGACCCGGACCGGCAGGGCCCGGCGGGGCTGCTGGCCCCCGGTGGCGGGGCCGGCGGGCGGACCCGGGGTGTGGCGCGCGGCCGCGTGCAGGGCGGGGGCGGTGAGGTCCGGCAGCTCCGGGTCGCCCGGCTCCGGCACCGGCTGCCGTGGCGCGGCCCGGTCCCGCGTCCCCTGGTCGTCGTCCGGCACGGGCTGCTCCTCCGGTGCGGGCGCCGGACGGTACAGGGGGGCGTCGACGCCCGGGGGCAGCCGCCGGGCGAGCCACAGGACGTCGAGCACCTGGTCGGCGTCCAGATCCACCCGGCAGGCACCGAGTATCTTGAGAACCTCGCCGAGCCGCTCTCCGTCGGCCGACCCGGTCACATCGCCCCGGTGAGCTGGTGCAGGACGGCGTCCAGCAGCCCCTCCGCGTCCAGGTCGACGCCGCCGGCGCGCAGGAAGACCGCGTTGAGCAGTTGGTCGGTGGCGAGTTCGCCCAGGGCGCGGCGCCGCAGGAACGCCGCCATCAGGTCGTCGGCCTCCCGCATGGCATCCGCGCCGAGATGCGCGGTGACGATGGTGCGCAGCCGCTCCTCGTCGGGCAGGGGCAGGTCGAGCCGGAGGCAGCGGCGCAGGAACGCGGGCGGGAAGTCGCGTTCACCGTTGCTGGTGATGACGACGACCGGGAACTCGGCGCACTGCACCAGTCCTTGGTGGACCCGCACGGTGCCCTGGTGATCGTGGGTCTGCACCTCGATGTCCGCCATCTCCTCCGGCAGCCGGGTCAGCTCCGGGACGTCGAAGAAGCCCTCCTCGAACACGGTCAGCAAATCGTTCGCAGGTCGACGTCGCCCTTGTCCATCTCGTCGATCAGCAGACAGCGCGGGCCTGCGGAGGGCACCAGCGCGGTGCCGAGCGGGCCGAGGCGGATGAAGGTCCCGATGGACGGCTCGCGTTCGCCGCGGTCCCGGCTGAGCGTAGTCTCGCGCAGCCGGCCGATCGCGTCGTACTGGTAGAGCGCGTCCTTGACCGTGGAGCGGCTGTTGACGGGCCAGCGCAGCAGCTCACCCAGGCTCATCTCGTGGGCGACGGCCTGGGCGAGGGAGGACTTGCCGGTCCCGGCCGGTCCGGTCACCAGTAGCGGACGGCGCAGATGCAACGCCGCGTTGACCACATCGGCGTGGCTCGGGGCGATCACATAGGGCAGCTCCGGCCGCATGGTCCGCGCCGGGGTGAAACGGCGCCATGGCGGGGCTGAGGGGAGGGCGACGGACCGGGGGACGCCGTCGCCGCGGAACAGGCGCCATTCGGCGTCGGTTGCGGAAGTCATGCGCTCTCCTGTGGCTCGGTCAGGTGCAGGCGGGGCACCGTGCGGTCGGCGTCCGCCCAGGCGAGGACCGGGCGGCCGGGAAAGTCGGGGGGACTGGCTTTGGCACCCGCGCGGTAGTCACGGACTCCGTCCGGCAGCTCCCGGATGGCGACCTGCGCCATGTGCCGGACGGTGTGCGAGGCACCGTCGCGGCTGCGGTCCCAGACCACCACGGGGATGCCCAGAGCGAGACAGGTCTGCACGATGCCGTCCCGCGGGCCGGGCGGCACATCCACACAGACGCGAACGGTGTCGAGCTGGTTGACCAGTCTGGAGTAGATGGTGTCCCGGTCCATCGAGTCGGAGACCACGAAGGTCTTCCCCGAGTCGAGACGGCTCCACCGGCTGCGCCACTGTGCCGTGAACCGCCCGTTGCGGCGCAGCAGTTCCGGACAGTGCACCACCAGCGGGAACTCCACACCGAGCACTCCGGGCACCAGCGCCTCGGGGTCTCGTGCCGCCCACTCGTCGACGGGCAGGTTGAGACCCGCGCGGTCGACCAGCACCTCGACGAGAGGCGGCCGTTCGTCCTCGGGGGGCGGGGTGAGCGAGTCCAGCACCCGTAGTACTTCGCGCGCGACCTCCGACGCGGTGTACGACCGCGAGCTGTCCGTGGAGACCTGGCGCGGTCCGGCCCCCTCGTCGCACCAGATCCGCAGCCGGTGCCGTCCTCGCCCGGCCCGGGTCACCTGCACCAGCACACGCACCCGGTCACTGCGGGCCCGCAGTGACCGCCCCCACTTGGGGCTCCATCGCCCGCAGGTGCTTGCGCAGGGCGGTGTGTTCCTGCGGGGACAGCAGGCGCGGGACATGCGACAGACCGCCTGCCGCCAGTACCCGGTCGGCGTCCCGCGGGGTGTCCCGCCGCAGGTTCCCGGCGAGGGCGGCGAGCGCTCGGGGATGGGTGAGAAGGAACGCCGCAAACTCCTCGGGCGTCGGCGGGGTGACGTCGCTGCCGGAGGCGACGCCGCAGGCCCGGGCCAGCCGCTGGGCGCCCGTGACGCGTTCGCTCGCCGTGGGAAAGATGTCCTCGATCGCCTCTGTCAGCAACAGGAAGGCGTGGTCATCGGGGTCCGGTGCTCCGGGCACCACGCCGTGCAGTGCGCCCAGCGGACGCAGCTCGGACTCGACGCGCTGCCAGGGCACGGCCCAACTGCGTCGTACGAGGTGCTGGGGGCTGAACGCGAGGGGGGCGCCGGTGGCGTGGTCCCGGGGTGGCATGAAGTGGGCGACGACCAGCCCGACGACGGCCTTCTCCGTCGGGCACCACAGGGGCCCGCCGCTGTAGCCGGGGCCCACCGCCATTCCGGTCGGGGCACCGTCCAGGTAGGCCCGGGAGTCACTCAGCCCGCGGACCGTGAGGGACGCGTAGGTGGCTGCCTCGCCCGTGCAGTGCCAAGCGTCCAACTCCTGGCCGACCGCCATGCTCACCAGCCGCGGCCCGGCGGGCAGTCCGCCGAGCGGACCGTCGACCCGCAATACGGCGAGGTCGCCGAGCCACTCGTCGTCGGCGGGCGGCACCGGGCCGCCTCCAGATGCGTGCGGAGCGACCCAGTGGACCACACGGGCGGGGTGGCTCCGGACTCCGGGTCCGTCGGTGTGGACCTCGACCACGACCTCGTCGAGTCCCGGAGCGCGCGGCTCCAGCATGACGCGTCCCAGGGCGGCGTTGACGACATGGGCGCAGGTCAGCACCGTGTCGGGACTGAGGACGAAGCCCGCGCCGACAGCTTTCGCATCCTTCGCCCGGCGTACGGTCACCACATGCAGGGAGGGATCGACGGCACCGCCCCCCGCGGTTCCGAACCATCCCACGTGTCACTCCCCGGCGGGCGTCGCGCCGGGATCGGCGGCCGGCTTCCAAACCGCCGTGACGGTCAGATGGGCCTGGCCCGTACCTCCCACGATGCCGAGCTTGAGGTCCTGGCCGACCTGGACACCGAAGGTCACGCTGAGTTCCGTGGGCGGGTCGGCCACGGCCGTGGCCGCGTCGTGGACCTGCTGGATCAGCGGACCCAGCGGGCTGAGCGCGCCGCGCAGGGCACCGGCCGCGAAGCGGGCGACCGACCCGGACCCCTGGGCCACGGGTACCGCGCGGCCCATCCCCTCCGGCAGGTCGTCGGAGGCCGCGGCGGGCGTCTCCACCGCGACGGCGGGCGCGAGCAGGAACCGGACCGGGGTGCCGTCGTCGAGCGCGACGTCAGAGGAAGTGGCCACGCCGACATTGTCGTCGCCGGGGAGCGTCTTTGCGACGGAACCGCCTGACTCGTGGTTACCGGATCGACGTATTGCGCACCGGATCAGCCGCCGACCGACTCGAACCGCCATCGGTGCACGGCCCGGGTGACGAGGTCCTCGGCGGGTTCGGGCAGTTGGGGGAGGTCGGCGTCGAAGGCCGCGTCCCACCAGGTGATCACGAGGACGCGGTCCTGCGGGGCGCGCAGGAGTTCGCGGCGCAGGGGGGTGCCGGGCAGTTGCTGGGCCCGGACCCAGGCGAGGAGGTCCTCGCCGCGCCCGGCGACGGCGCGGGCCTCCCACATCACGGCGACGGTCATCGGTACAGGTTCCCCTTGCTGACCTCGTGCACGTGGTCGTGCGAGTGAGCGGGCGCATGGTCGTGCGCGTGATCGTGGGGGTGACCGTGGCCCGGTACGTGCGGTTCGGTCACCGGGAGCGAGGAGTCCGCCGAGAGGTCCCAGTCGGAGGCGGAGCGGCCCCGGGCGACCATCTCGGCGCCGAGCGCCGCCACCATCGCGCCGTTGTCCGTGCAGAGCTTGGGGCGCGGTACCCGCAGCCGGATGCCGGCCGCCTCGCAGCGCTCCTGGGCCAGCGCCCGCAGCCGGGAGTTGGCCGCCACGCCGCCGCCGATCATCAGGTGGTCGACGCCCTCGTCCTTGCAGGCCCGCACGGCCTTGCGGGTGAGCACGTCCACCACCGCCTCCTGGAAGGAGGCCGACACGTCCCGGACCGGCACCTCCTCGCCCGCCGCCCGCTTCGCCTCGATCCAGCGGGCCACGGCCGTCTTCAGCCCGGAGAAGGAGAAGTCGTACGCCGGGTCGCGCGGGCCGGTGAGGCCGCGCGGGAAGGCGATCGCCTTCGGGTCGCCCTCGCGGGCGTAGCGGTCGATGACGGGGCCGCCGGGGAAGCCGAGGTTCAGCACCCGGGCGATCTTGTCGAACGCCTCGCCGGCCGCGTCGTCGATGGTGGCGCCCAGCGGCCGGACGTCGGAGGTGATGTCGCGGGAGAGCAGCAGCGAGGAGTGGCCGCCGGAGACCAGCAGCGCCATCGTCGGCTCGGGCAGCGGGCCGTGTTCGAGCTGGTCGACGCAGATGTGCGAGGCGAGGTGGTTGACGCCGTAGAGGGGTTTGCCCAGCGCGTAGGCGTACGCCTTGGCCGCCGAGACGCCGACCAGCAGGGCGCCGGCCAGTCCGGGACCGGCGGTGACGGCGATGCCGTCGAGGTCGCGGGCGGCGACCCCGGCGTCCTTCAGGGCACGCTCGACGGTGGGGACCATCGCCTCCAGATGGGCGCGGCTCGCGACCTCGGGCACGACCCCGCCGAAGCGGGCGTGCTCGTCGACGCTGGAGGCGACGGCGTCGGCCAGCAGGGTGGTGCCGCGGACGATGCCGACACCGGTCTCGTCGCAGGAGGTCTCGATCCCCAGGACCAGAGGCTCGTCGGGTCGCTCAGCCATTGATCTCAGTTTCTCGTACGGGGCCGGGGCCCGCGGCGGGGCCGCCGTCGGGCGTGGTGGTCAGGCGCATCACCAGGGCGTCGATGTTGCCCGGCTGGTAGTAGCCGCGCCGGAAGCCGATGGGCGCGAAGCCGAAGCGTTCGTAGAGGCGCTGGGCGCGGGTGTTGTCGACCCGGCACTCCAGCATCACCTCGGGGCACTCGAAGGCGGTCGCCGCGCGCAGCAGTTCGGTCAGCAGCCGCGCGCCGAGGCCGGTGCCCCACTGGTCCCGGGCGGCGGCGATGGTCTGCACGTCGGCCACCCCGTGGCCGTCCTCCGACACCGCGCCGGTGGCGACCAGACCGGCGTAACCGACGATCCGGCCGTCCTGCTCGGCGACCAGGTAGCGCCGGTTGGCGCCGGCGCCCCGGGCGTGGGCCAGCTCGGACCAGAACATCCCCCGGGACCAGGCGTCCTCCGGGAACAGGTCCCGCTCCAGCTCCAGCACCGGGTCGATGTCCCACCAGCGCATCTCGCGCAGCTCGGCTGTGGCTGACCCGCTCACCTGGGGGTGACCACCTTGTAGTTCTTGGGGACCTGCGCGTCGGGGCGGCGCAGGTACAGCGGCCGGGGCGCGGGCGGTTCCTCGCCGGCCGCGAGGCGCTCGGCGGCGAGCCGGGCCAGGGCGGCGGCGGAGACGTGCTCGGGCTCGTGCGCCCGCGGGAAGGTGTCCGGGTAGAGGAGCGCGCCCGCGCCGACCGCGGGCAGGCCCGCGACCTCGTCGGCGATATCGGCGGGGCGGTCCACGGCCGGGTCGGTGAGGCGGGTGCGGGAGTCGGCGTAGCGGGCCCAGTAGACCTCCTTGCGGCGGGCGTCGGTCGCCACGACGAAGGGGCCCGCCAGGTCGGCGGCCAGGGCCAGGCCGTCCAGCGTGCACACGCCGTACACGGGGACGCCGAGCGCCAGCCCGAAGGCGTCGGCGGTCATCAGGCCGACCCGCAGCCCGGTGTACGGGCCCGGTCCGGTGCCGGCGACGATCCCGGTGACGGCGTCGATCGTGCGCCCGGCCTCGGCGAGCACGCGGTCGACGGCGGGCAGCAGCAGCTCACCGTGGCGGCGCGCGTCCACCTGGCTGGAGGAGGCGATGACGTCCGTGCCGTCGTGCAGCGCGACGGTGACGGCGGGGGTGGCGGTATCCAGAGCGAGCAAGAGCACGCAAACAGCCTACGGCGCCCGGGCGGCCGTGTCGGCCGCCGAGTCCGCGCGGTCACCGGCTGCTACCGTCGCCGCAGAACGATACGGACCGACGCGGACCAGCCCGGACCGGCATCGAAGCACGCAGAACGCCGTAGAGACATACAGGCCGGACGATGTACGACGCCGAGGTGGTCGCCAGTGCCAAGCAGCAGCTCCGTGACGGTCGCCGGGCTCGCCGCGGCGGCGCTGGTGACGGTGGGGGTCCTCGCCTATCAGGCGGCGGCGACCGCCCCGGCCGGGCCGGGAGGGCCGCGCGCCAGTGCCGGGCCCGCCCTCGGCGCCTCCAAGGCCCCCCGCGACCGGCGTCACCCGCACGCCCTGCCCGCCGGGTCCGGAAAGGGTGAGCGGGTGGTGTACTCCGTGGACGACGACCGGGTGTGGCTGGTCGGTGACGGGAACCGGGTCCGGCGCACCTTCGCGGTCACGCCCAGCACGGTCGATCCGAAGCCGGGCGAGTACGCCGTCACCTCCCGCTCCAACAAGATCACCGGCTCCGACGGCATCCCGATCGAGCACGTCGTGCGCTTCGCGAGCGTGGACGGCGTGGTCATCGGGTTCAGCGCGGCCGAGGACGGCTCGGTGGCGAAGCCCGCGCCGGGGGTGCGCACGGGCGGCATCCGCGCGTCCCGCGCGGACGGCGACGTGATGTGGGACTTCGCGACGATCGGACAGCCGGTCGTGGTGGTGCGCTGAGCCGCCGGCGCCGGACCGAGGACGCGCGGTCCGGCTGAGGCGGCCCCGTTCAGGCGGCCTCGCGATGCTCGCGTACGGGCTCGCGGAGCCCCGGGTCGGGCAGGCGCGGCGGCGTGGAGACGGCGACCGCGGCGGCACCCGCCGCCAGCAGGTCGCTCATGGACACCGCGGACACCGCGGACACCGCGGACACCGCGGAGGGGCTGGGCGGGGTGGGGGTGGGCGGTGCGGACACCGGCGTGCCCGCCGCCCGTTGCGGCCGGCCCTGGATCTGTGAAGCCGACATGGTCGCCTCCTGAAGCTCGGGGGCGGACGTGGTTAGGCATGCCTAACCACGCACTGGATACCATGTGACCACGGGCCGGAGGCGAAACGCAATATCTTGCCGACATCCTGTCGGAACGCGGTGCGGCCGACGGCGGGCTCGACAGGGGGAAGGACAGGTACCGGGAGCGGCTCAGGCCGTGAGGGCGCTCAGGTCGGCCGTCGCCCAGCGCGCGCCGACGCCGGTCAGCGTCAGGTGCCGTACCTCGTCGGTGGTGTCGCCCACGGCCCGGTGGATGACGAGCTGGAGCCGGTCGTCGGTGAGTTCCTCGACCTTCCCCTCGCCCCACTCCACGACGATCACGGAGTCCGGCAGGGAGACGTCCAGGTCGAGGTCCTCCATGTCGTCCAGGCCGCCGGACAGGCGGTAGGCGTCGACGTGGACGAGCGGCGGTCCGTCGCCGAGGGAGGGGTGCACGCGGGCGATCACGAAGGTCGGGGAGGTGACGGCGCCGCGCACGCCCAGTCCCTCGCCGAGCCCGCGGGTGAACGTCGTCTTGCCGGCGCCCAGTTCCCCGGTGAGCATCACCAGGTCGCCCGCGCGCAGCAGTTCCGCGAGCCTGCGGCCCAGGTCGCGCATCTGTTCGGGGGAGGTGACGGTGAGCTCGACGCGGGGGGCGCCGGGGGCGGGCTCAGCGGGGCCGTACGGTGCTGCCGGTGCTTCCATAGCCGTCCACGGTAGCCCCTGCGGGCACCGCTCCCACGCGCACCAGCAGGTCGGCGAGCCGGTCGGTGACGACCTCCGGGTGCTCCAGCATCACCAGGTGCCCGGCGTCCGGCACCATGACCAGCTCCGCGTCGGGCAGCAGGCCGGCGATGGCCTCGCTGTGCTCGCTGGGCGTGACCAGGTCCCGCAGACCGGCCAGCACCAGGACCGGGAGGTCCGCGAAGAGGGCCAGCGCCTCGGTCTTGTCGTGGTCGTTGAAGGCCGGGTAGTACTCGGCGACCACGTCGATCGGCGTCGACTCGATCATGCGCTCGGCGAACCGGGCGACGGCCGGATCGACGTCCCGGGAGGCGAAGGAGTACCGCTTGATGATCCCGGCGAACAGTTCCGCAGTCGCCCGGCGCCCCTTCTCCACCAGTTCGGCCCGCTGCCCCAGCGCCCTCAGCACCCCGGGCAGCACCCGGCGCACCGCGTTGACCCCGGCGACCGGAAGCCCGAAGTTGACCTCGCCGAGCCGCCCCGAGGAGGTGCCGACCAGGGCGACGCCGACGACCCGTTCGCGGATCAGTTCCGGGAACCGGTCGGCGAGGGCCATCACGGTCATCCCGCCCATCGAGTGCCCGACCAGCACGATCGGGCCCTCGGGGACGGTGGCGTCGAGGACCGCCTTGAGGTCCCGGCCCAGCTCGTCGATGGTGACCGGCGCGCCGTCCCGCACCTGGGAGACGCCCCGCCCGGACCGGCCGTGGCTGCGCTGGTCCCAGTGGACGGTGCGGACCAGGCCCCGCAGGGCCTGCCGCTGGAAGTGCCAGGAGTCCTGGTTCAGGCAGTAGCCGTGGCAGAAGACGACGGTCGCGGGGGTGGGGGCCTTGCGGCCGAAGAGCCGCCTGCGGCGGGGCGCCGGTCCGCCCTCCGGCTCGACGTCGTCGATCTCGTAGTACAGCTCGGTGCCGTCCTCGGCGTACGCCTGTCCGGGCGTGCCGCGCAGCGCGCCGTACGGTCCCGCCGAGTCCAGGGCGAGCCGGGCCTTGGCCCGCATGCCGCGGCCGACCGTGAGCCGCTCCAGCGCGACGCCGGCCGCCGCGCCCGCCGCGACGAC
>NZ_BAABIG010000046.1:0-99450 GCF_039542605.1 Streptomyces ziwulingensis | reverse complement strand
GAACCCAGGCGCCTTGACGAAAGACATAGAGGCACCCCCCCGTGCCTGGCCGCCGCCCCGTGACTCCACACCAGATCGGGGCGGACGCCCTTCCCGGCGAGTCGGCGTTGTGGTGAACGAGCGCCGGGTCCGCCGACCCCCGTACGGCGGACCCGGCGCTCGTTCCGGCGCAGGCGCCCGGGCCACGTATTCCCTCCCCCGAAGGCTACGTGACCCGGGCGCTCCCCCGGCGCCGGTCTGTGGCCGCTCCCCGTCCAGGAGCGGTGGTTCGTGCGGTCACCAGCACATGACCGCGGTCTCGCCCGGACCCCACGAGGAGTACAGGCGCACCCGGACGACGTAGCGGCGGCCCTTGACGAGCCGGGCCCGGAGCGTGGCGTTGTCCTGGGTGCCGCCGTCGTCCCGCCCGGCGAGGTAGCGGGGCTCCCCGTCCCGCTCCTCGAAGACCACGACGACGGTGTCGGCGTCCCCGAAGACCCCCACGGTGTAGTCGCGGGTCTCCGGCGGTTCGACGAGGAGATCCGCCTGCTCGCCGGGGCCGAGACCGAGCGGCACCGAGCGGAACGGGACCAGCGCGGGCGGCAGCGACGTACCGGCCGGCGGGTACCAGCGCAGGACGAACTCCTTGTCGGCGGCCGAGAGCGTGCCGGGCGGGTGGAGCCCCGCGCGGTACTGCTCCGGCTCCAGTATCAGCCCCGACGCAAACGGATACTCCATGATCGACTGCGGGTCCCAGACGATCCCGTTGACCTCGTCCGCGTCGAGCTTGCGCAGTATGTTGAAGTACGTCCGGTCCCGGCTCCAGTGGTGCGGCGGACCGGCCAGCTCGTCGTAGACCGCCTCGTCGTCCCAGTGGATCCGGGCGAACGGGCTCTGGTGCTCGTGCAGCATCCCGAGGGCGTGCCCGATCTCGTGCAGGGCCGTGCCGCGCTCCCCGGGCGCGGTGAGGTCCCAGCCGAAGTTCATGGTGCGCTCGTTCAGCCCGAAGTCCAGCGCGTCCTTGCCGACGGCCGACCAGGAGCCGTCACCGGCCTGGAAGCCGATCCGCAGTTCGGCCTCCGAGCGTTCGCCGACCTCCCGGAAGGTGAGGCCGACCCCGAGGTCGCGCCACTCCCGGAAGCAGTCGCGGACCACGTCCCGCTGTTCCGCGCCGCCCACCCACGAGGTCCGGCGGGTGCGGCCCGAACCGGGGACGGTGACCAGCGAACGGTCGCGTTCGCCGTCGAAGAAGTAGTAGTGCAGCACGGTGCCGTTGACCCACATCCGGCGCCCGCCGACGAGCGCGCCGAGCCGCTCGGCGGCCAGCCCCGGCGGAAACGCGGGAGCGGGCGCCTGCGCCAGCGAGCAGTAGCGGGTGGTCATGTGATCAGGGTGCCGTCCGGCCCGTCCCGGCGCCTGAGTCGGAGTCTACTCAAGTACCCCTGTATCAAGAATGAGTAGCCGGACTCCCCTTACCGTGACGACAGTTACCGCGACGACTTCCCACCCGACGCTCCTCGACCGCGACCCGGCGGCGCCGGACCGGCCCTGGCCGTTCACCGGCCGCGAGGACGAACTGGAGCGGGTCCGCCGGTCCCTGGCGGCCGGCCGGCCCGGCCTGGTGGTCACCGGCCCGTCCGGCGTCGGCAAGACCAGGCTGGTCACCGAGGCGCTGCGCGCCACCGACCACGCCCGCGCGGTCGGTACGCCCGAGACCCGGCACCTGCCGTTCGCCGCCTTCGCCGGCCTGCTGCCCGAACCGGTCACCCTGCACCGCGCCGTCCACCTGCTCTCCGGCGTACGGCTGCTGCTGGTGGACGACGCGCATCTGCTCGACGACGCCTCCGCCGCCCTCGTCCACCAGCTCGCCGCGCACGGCCGCGTCCGGCTGCTGGTCGTCACCGCGGACGGCGCGCCCGTACCGGAGGCGGTGTCCCGGCTGTGGACCGGTGAGCTGCTGCCCCGCCTCGCTCTCGGGGCGCTGCCCCGCGAGGAGAGCGCCGACCTGCTCACGGCGGCCGTCGGCACCGCCCCCGAGCCGCTGACCGCCGACCGGCTGCACCGCCTGTGCCGCGGTGACCTGCGGCTCCTGCGCGAGCTGCTGGGCGCGGTGCGCGACCACCGGCCGCTCACCGCGGACCCGGAGACGGGGGAGTGGTCCTGGTGCGGGCCGGTGCCGGTGACCGCGGCCCTGCGCGAGCGCGCCGCCCCCGCCCTCGACCGCGCCCGCCCCGGGGAACGGGAGGCGCTGGAGCGGCTCGCCTTCGCCGAACCGCTGCCGCTGGACCTGGACGACCTCGACACGGACGTACTGGAACGGCTGGAGGCCGACGGCCTGATCGACGTCGACGACCGGGGCGGCATCCGCCTCGCCCATCCGCTGCACGGGCCCGTCCTGCGGGCCGCGACGGGCCGGCTGCGGGCCCGCCGGCTCGCCCGGGACCCGGCGGAGTACGGCCCCGCCCTGGCGGCGGAGACCGCCGCCCTCGCCCACCGCGCCGCGTCCGCCGACGTCCGGCCGGCCCCGGCCCCGGTCGGGGAGTGGCTCGTCGCCCGGGGAACACCGCCGCCGGCCCCGGACGCCGCCGTGCGCGCCCGCCTCGCCCGGCTCCGCGGCCACCTGCGGGAGGCCGCCGCCTGGGCCCGCGAAGGACTGCGCTCCACCCCCGGCGACCCGTCCTGCCGCACCGAACTCGCCCTCGCCGCGGCCCAGTGCGGCGATCCTGTCCCCGACCGCGCCGACGCCGCCTCCGCCGCCGTCTGGTCCGCCGCCGCACGCGGCGACCTCACCGCGGCCCTGGCCGCCGTCGCCGACGACCCCTACGACGCCGTCCGCCTCGGCGCACCCGAACGCGCCGCCGGACGCCTGACGGGGGTGTTCGCCGCCCACGCGGACGCCCTCGGCCGCGGCGACGGACCGGCGCTGGACCGGGCCGCCGCGGCACTGGAACGACGCGGGTTCCTGCTCTACGCCGCCGAGGCACACGCCCAGGCCGTACGGATCCACCGCGACCCGGGCCGCGCCCGCACCGCCCGCACCCGCGCCGTCGCCCTCGCCCGGCGCTGCCCGGGCGCCCGCACCCCGGCCCTCACCGGCCTCGTCCTCGGCGAACTCACCGCCCGGCAACGCCAGATCGTGACCCTGGCCGCCGCCGGAATGAGCAACCGGCAGATCGCCGAACGGCTCACACTCTCCGTCCGGACCGTCGGCAACCACCTCTACGGCGCCTACACCCGCCTCGGCAGCGGCGACCGCGCCGCCCTGCCCTGGCTGACCGACCAGCCCGAACCCCAGCCCGCCTGAGCGGGCGGCGAAGCGGACACCGCTTCAGGGCCGGGAGGCTCAGGCCGCCCCGAACGCCGAGAACGCCCAGCCGGTGGCCTGGTGGACCGCGTCGCCCGGCAGGGCCGCCCGCGCGTCGCGCAGCGCCTCCGCCAGGGACAGCCCGGCGTCCAGCCCCTTGTGCAGCGCGAGCATCAGCGGCACCACCGCCGCGTCGTTGACCGGCGCGCTGCACGCCACCACCCCGGCGGTGCCCAGCGGCAGCAGCGCGGTCACCAGGCCGAGCAGTTCGTCCGCGCCCACCGACGCGAACCGGGCGGTGTCGCAGCAGGACAGGATGATCCGGTACGGGCTGCGCGCCAGCCGTTCGAAGTCGTGCACGATGAGCGGCCCGTCCGCCATCCGCAGCGACGAGAACAGCGGACTGTCCGCCCGGAAGGTGCCGTGCGCCGCGATGTGCGCCGACGCGGCCCCGTCCAGCTTTCGCAGCACCTCGGGCACCCGCGCCCCGTCGCCCTCCAGCACGGTCGGCGGCCGGAAGCGCTGCGCGTCGGGCACGCCCGTACGGGGGTACGCGTCCGGCAGGTCACGGCCGTACCCCTCGGCGAGCAGGGGCACCTCCGCGCCGCCGCTGGCGAGGCCGGGACCGCGGACCAGGACGTGCCCCCCGCCCGGCGGCGGCGCGGTGCCGCGGGCCCGCAGCCAGCTCGTCGCGGACGGCGAGACGCTCAGCACCCGGTCCCGCAGCGCCGGCAGCAGCGCCCACGGCACCCGGTGCAGCCGGCCCGGAGGTACCACCACGACCGGGCCGGAACCCAGATGAGCCGCCGCCGGACCGAGCAGCAGCTCCTCCAGGCGGCGCCCCGCGGCCTCCACCACCGGCAGCCGCGCCTGAGCCCCCGGGTGCGCGAGGCGCCGCAGCCCGGCCTGCACGTGCTCCGCCTCCCGCTCCGCCTCCGCCAGCAGCCCGGCCTCGAACCGCCGCACCCGCCCCTGCCCGCACAGCAGCACCTGCACCCGGCCGTCGAGCACGGCCAGCTCCACCAGATGGACGTCCTCGCCCAGCGCCGCCAGCAGCCGGCCCACGTCGAACCCCTCGCCGCCGCCCGGGGCCTCGCCGCGCATGTGCAGTGTCCGGGAGCGGATCTCCCGCTCCAGGCGCCGCTGTTCCCGGTCGAGGGCCGCGACCGGACGGCCCTCCATCCGGGCCTGGTCGGCCCGCGCCGCGATCTCCCGGAACGCCGTCAGGTCGCTGAGCAGCACCGGGTCGGCCGGCGGCCGGGCGGGCGGCGTGGCCAGCACCGTCGCCCGCCAGCGCTCGCTCCACACCAGCAGCCGCCGCGGCCCGCCCGAGGCGAGGGACGCCCGCTGGGCCAGCGCCGCCAGTTCCGCGCCCTGCGCCGTGGCCCGCGCCCGCAACTCGGAGGCGCCCAGCGTCATCCGGTGGTCGTCCAGCACATCCAGCCCGCGCCGGCACGCCTCCAGCACCCCGCGCGTCGACCCCGCCGCCCGGGCCCGCAGCGCCTGCGCCGCCCAGCCCGTCATCCGCGCCAGCGGCGGCCCGCCCCGCCGGCTGCGCGCGGCCACCCCCAGATGCCGCTCCGCGTCCGCCGTCCATCCCAGGCCCAGGGCGATCCGCCCGGCCAGCAGCGACGCCTCCGGCGCGGCCGGCGCACCGAAGGCGGCGAGCTTGCGTGCCACCTCCGCCGCGTCCTGCACCAGCCGTCCCGAACACCGCCCGTCCGCCACCCGCGCCTCGATCAGCACCAGCCGGGCATGCGTCTCGTACCAGGTCCGCCGCTGCGCCGCGAAGAGCCGTACCGCGACGGCCGCGCGCGCGATCGCGGTCTGCGCCTCGCCCGCGAGCCCGGCCGCCCGCGCCGCCACGAGCAGCAGCTCCGCCTTGCGCGTCGACTGCCCGCCCATGCCGTCGAGGACGGCGATCGCGGCGTCCGCCTCGGCCAGCGCCTCCGGGGCGAGCCCCGCCGCCATCAGCACCTCGCAGCGCCGGATGTTCAGCACGAACGTCGGCGTGCCGAGGCCGGCGTAACGCGCGGCGGCCTCGTCGAGGAGCCGCAGCGCCGCCGGGACGTCACCGGAGCGGAACGCGGCCAGCCCCCGGCTCTCCACCGCGTCCGCCTTGTCGTGCTCCTGGTCCGTGGTGCCCCACAGCTCCTCCGCCGCCGCGAAGTCGGCCTCGGCCCGCTCCACCGCGCCCACCGCCAGATGCACCGTGGCCCGCAGGGTCAGCGCCCGCGCCGTCCAGATCACGTCCTGCGCCTGCCGCAGCACCGGTATCGCCCGGCGCACGTCCTCCAGCGCCTCGCCGTGCCGGCCCAGCACCCACCACACGTAGGCCCGCCGGAAGAGCACCCGCGCCCGGGTGTGCCCGCTGCCGCGCGCCACCCCGCGTTCGAACGCGGCCAGCCCCTGCCGGGTGCGGCCCGAGTGCACCAGCGCCACCCCGAGGGTGGCCAGCACGTCCGCCTCCCGCTCGGCGGAGTCCGCGCGGGCGGCGAGGTCGCGGGCCCGCCGCAGATGGGACAGGGCCAGCCGGGTGTCGCCGAAGTCCCGCTGCCAGATGCCGATCACCTGGTGGGCGACCGAGGCGTGCAGCGGCGGCGGAGCGGCGCCGAGCACCCCTTCCGCCCTCGCCAGAGCCTCGTTCGGGGCGGCGAACACCATCGGCAGCAGTCCGAGAACCGATTCGCTTCCCGCTGTCACCCCACGGATGCTAGTGCCACGGAACCGCGGCACACAGGTTCGGGTCTGTATCAATCAGGCGTCCGCGGACTCTGATTGACGAACGCCGCCTCAGGGGGAGGAAACGCCATGGCACCACAGCGATTTCGCGAGCAGTTCGACCAGATCCAGCGCTCCATGCCCGACATCCCACTGGCGATGGGTCCCGACGACTCCGCCGAGTTCCTCTACGAGAAGGGCGTCGTCCTCGCCAGGGACGGGGACGAGGCCCGCCTCGTCGAGGACACCGTGCGCGAGCACTTCACCACCTTCGCCGGGCTGAGCGCCGACCACGTGCGCCGCACCGGCCCCGAGACCAACCGCAGCGGCATCACCCGCATCCGCGTCGCCGACCCCGGCCAGGGCACCGCCGCCGGTGACCCGGCGGTCGCGGGCGCCCTGCGGTCGCTGCGGGCCGGCGAGGCACGCGCGGGCCGCCGGCTGGTCAGCCGCAACCACGTGGTCTCCATCGCGGTCAACGCCTGCCCCGGCGACGAACCCGTGCCGGTGTCCCGCACCGAACCGCCCAACCCGGCCGCCGACAGCACGCCCTACCTCGCCGACACGGCCGTCGGCGTCCTCGTCATCGACACCGGCCTGATGAACGACTACCGCCACTACCCGCTGCTCGCCCACACCGAGGGCGACGCGCAGATCCGGGAGTGCGACGACATCGGGGTCCTCCAGCAGTACGTCGGCCACGGCACCTTCATCGCCGGACTCCTCGCGGCCGTCGCACCCAACACCGACATCACCGTGCGCAACACCCTCAACGACGCCGGCGCCATCCTGGAGTCCGAGTTCGGCGAGAAGCTCTTCGAGGCCGTCGACCAGGGCGGCTGGCCCGACGTCCTCAGCCTCTCCGCCGGCACCTCCAACGGCCGCGCCGACGGCCTGCTCGGCATCCACGCCTTCATGGAGGAACTCCGCGACCAGGGCACCCTGCTGGTCGCCGCCGCCGGCAACAACGCCAGCGCCACGCCGTTCTGGCCCGCCGCCTACGCCGACCTGCGCGGCTGGGAGAACGCCGTGCTGTCCGTCGGCGCGCTGCGCGGCGACGGCGAGTACGGCGCCTGCTTCAGCAACCACGGCGCCTGGGTGAAGGCGTACGCCCCCGGCGAGCGCCTCACCAGCGCCTTCACCGGCTTCGGCACGGCGGTGCCGTACGTGTACCAGCACTCCACCTACGACACCTGCCGCTACGGCTTCGGCTACGCCTGCACCTGCCAGTACCCGCGCCACACCGGGCTGCTCAGCGAACCGGGCGAGGCGCCCGCCGAGCCGGACCGGGTGGAGTTCGACGGGCACGCGCAGTGGAGCGGGACCTCCTTCGCCGCCCCCGTGGCGGCCGGACTGGTCGCCGCCCACATGACGGCGCACAAGGAGAGCGACCCGCGCACGGCCCGCGTCCAGCTCATGACGTCGAACACCGAGTTCGCCGAGGTGCGCGGCGCGCACGTGCCGGCGCTGCTGCCGCCCACCTGGCGCCCGGTATCGGTCGAACCACCGGCCGACGGGGCATGAGGGGCGGAATCGCCCCCTCCACGGCGTACGATGACCAGTCGTACACGAGGGGTGGGGCCGTGGACCGTTCAGATGTCGGGGCGCTCGTCCAGTCCGCCGCCGACGGTGACGCGGCGGCGTGGAAGGCGCTGGTGGAGGGGCTCGGCCCGCTGGTCTGGTCGGTGGTGCGCGGGCACGGGCTGTCCGACGCCGACGCCCACGAGGTCTACCAGACCGCCTGGTTCCGCTTCGCCCAGCACCTGGGGCGGCTGCGGGAACCGGAGAAGGCGGGCTCCTGGCTGGCGAGCACCGCCCGGCACGAGTGTCTGAAGCTGCTGCGCGCCGCGCGGCGCTGGACACCGACCGACGACCCGCAACTGCTCGACCGGGCCAGCGAGGAACGCACGCCCGAGGAGTCGGTGCTCGACTCCGAGGAGGCCGCCGCGCAGAGCGAGCGGGTGCGGCGGCTGTGGCAGGAGTTCGAAGGACTGGGCGAGCGGTGCAGGCAGTTGCTGCGCGTGCTGATGGCGTCGCCGCCGCCCAGCTATCAGGAGGTCTCGGCGGCTCTCGGCATCGCCGTGGGCAGCATCGGGCCGATGCGCCAGCGCTGCCTGCGCCGGCTGCGGGACCGACTTGAGGGAAGGGGGGCGGCATGAGCGAGGTCAACGACATCGACGGAGCAGACGGCGACGGCATGGACGGCGACGGCATGGACGGCGACGGTATGGACGGCTCGTTCGACGACTCGCTGCTGGAGGAGGAACTGCGGCAGGCGGCCGCGATCCTCGACCCGGTGCCGGCGGAGCTGAGCCGCCTGGCCGTCGAGGCGTTCGCACTGCACGACCTGGACACCGGGCTCGCCGAACTGACCTTCGACTCGCTGGTGGACGCCCTGCCGATCAGGGGAGAGGCGGCGCGGATGCTGACCTTCAGCGCCGGCGAGGTCAGCGTCGACGTCGAGGTGGGCCCCGAGGGGCTGTTCGGTCAGGTGATGCCGCCGCAGGCGGCCCGGATCGAGGTGCTCAGCGGCCCGCAGGCGGCCCGCTTGCTCGCGGCCGACGCCATGGGCCGGTTCACCGGCGACGCCCCGCCCGCCGGGCCCTTCGCGCTGCGGCTGCGGGCCGGCGGCGAGGTCCTCGTCACCGAGTGGCTGCGCGCCTGACCCACGCCCATCGGGGCGGCACGGGCCGGCTCACCAGGCGCAGGGCAGGGTCCGCGGCCCGCGGATCATGGTCCTGCGCCGCCAGGCCACCTGTTCGGGACCGACCGCGAGCCGCAGTCCGGGCAGTCGGTCCAGCAGCGTGTCCACCAGCAGCTCGGTCTGCATCCGGGCGAGCAGCGTGCCCGTGCAGTAGTGCGGTCCGTTGCCGAAGGACAGATGCGGGTTGGGGTCCCGGTCCAGGTCGATGCGGTCCGGGTCGGGGAAGACCGCCGGGTCGCGGTTGGCGGCCAGGTAGGAGACGTACACCGGGTCGCCCGCGCTGATCCGGACGCCGTGCAGGTCGACGTCCTCCCGGGCGATCCGGGCCAGGCCCACCGACGAGCGGTGCGGAATCCAGCGCAGCAGCTCGTCCAGGGCCGGGCCCCGGTCCGCGGGCCGCTCCCGCATCCGGGCCATCAGCTCGGGGCGGGTGAGCAGCAGGTACAGGAGCTGGCCGCTGTTGTGGGTGACGGCCTCGCCGCCGATCTGCAGCGGCCCGGCCAGCCCGATCGCCTCCTCCTCGGCGACCTCGCCGCGCGCGACGGCCGCACCGAGCAGCGAGTACACGTCCTGGCGGGGATCGCCGGCGCGGGCCCGCACGGTCTCGGTGATCCACCCGTACAGGCTGTTCTTCGCCCGTTCGGCGCCCGCCACCCCGCCGGAGGTGGAGATGATCTCCCGGGTCCAGGAGTGCACCCGCTCCCGGTCGGCGGCCGGCACGCCCATGACCTCGCTGACGACCGTCAGCGGAAAGGGTTCGAGGACCCGCTCGACCAGCTCGGCCGGCGGGCCGTCGCGCACCATCCCGTCCACCAGGCCGTCGAGGATCTCCCGCGCCCGGGGCCGCAGCCGCCGCACGGCGCCCGCGGTGAACGCCCCGGCGACCGTCCGCCGCAGCCGGTTGTGGTCGGGCTGGTCGGCGAAGGCGAGCGAGCCGGGGCGCGGCTTGAAGTGCGGTGCCATCCGGGTCACCTGGCGCCCCGGCACCTCGGCCCGGCCGAACCGCGGGTCGTTGGTGATCAGCTTCACGTCCTCGTGGCGGGTGGCCAGCCACGCCCAGCCCTCGCCGTGCGGCAGCCGGATGCGGGTCAGCGGTCCCTCGCGCATCAGCTCGGCGAGGACCGGGTCGAAGTCCGTGCCGTCGAGGTCGAGGGCGGGCCAGTCCCGCACCGGGGGCGGGGTCTGGCCGGCGCGTGTCCGGGTCTCCTGCGTCATGCCCCCACTCTGCGCGGGCCGCGCCCCGCTGTCGCGCGGAAGTGCGCCGGCCGGTGGTCAGGCCGCCGGGCCGGCGGCCCCGCCGTGCACGGCGTCCACGAGCGCCGCGAGCGCCCGGGCCAGTCGCCCGGGACCGGGCCCGGCCGGGCCGCCCGGCCAGGTCAGGTACGTGTCCCTGCGGATCTCCACCATCAGCGCGCCGACCTCCGCCCGCCGGCCGTGGAAGTCCAGCGGCACGTACGCGCCGGAGAACGGGCTGTCGAGGCCGGTCCCCCCGCACCCGGCGAACGCCTCCCGGGCCGCGGCGAGCAGCTCCGGCGGGGTGTGGAAGGCGTCCGTGCCCAGGCAGACCGCGGGGCGCGGGCCGGTGCCGTGCAGTTCGTAGGGCAGCGGGAGGGCGGGGTAGGAGTGGACGTCCACGATCACCGCCTGCCCGGTGGCGGCGAGCCGGTCCGCGACCGCCTCGGTCATCGCCCGCGCGTACGGCCGGAAGTACCGTGCGAGCAGCGGCTCGGGGTCGGTGCCCGCGGGCCGCAGCACCTCCCCGTGCGAGGTCCGGGTGTACACCGCGCCCATCCCGACCGCCGCCATCTCCTCCCGGTCGTCCGGGAACCGCTCGGGGTCGACCACCAGCCGGGAGAGCCGGTTCACGAACCGCCAGGGCGTCACCCCGGCCAGCCCGGCCGCCGCCTCGGCGAGAGCGTCCGTGTGCGCGTCGGTGAGGTGGTCCAGCTCCCGCTCCAGGCCCGGGTCGTCCAGCGCGAGGCCGGCCCGGACGCCGGCCGGTATCTCCCGCGCGGCGTGCGGGACGTGCAGGATCACGGGGGAGTGCGCGGCGCCGGGCAGCAGCGAGAAGGAGCGCGGGGCGTCGTCGGGCACGGGCCTCTCCTGGACGGTTCGTCGCGGGGTCCACAGCGGGACACCCCGCCTCCGGCGGAACGGAGACGGGGTGCCCGGCGGGTCGTACGGATCAGACGAGCGAGGCCAGCGCCTCGTTCCAGGTCGTGGACGGACGCATGACCTCGGCCGCCTTGGCCGGGTCGGGCTGGTAGTAGCCGCCGATCTCGGCGGGCTTGCCCTGGACGGCGTTCAGCTCCTCGACGATCTTCGCCTCGTCGGCGGTGAGCTTCTCGGCGAACGGGGCGAAGACCTTGGCCAGCTCCGCGTCGTCGGTCTGCCGCGCCAGCTCCTGGGCCCAGTACTGGGACAGGTAGAAGTGGCTGCCGCGGTTGTCGATGCCGCCGACGCGGCGGGTCGGGGACTTGTCCTCGTTGAGGAAGGTCGCCGTCGCGCGGTCGAGGGTGTCGGCGAGGACCTTGGCGCGGGTGTTGCCGGTGGTCTCGGCGAACTGCTCCAGGGCGGGCACCAGGGCGAAGAACTCGCCGAGCGAGTCCCAGCGCAGGTAGTTCTCCTTGACGAGCTGCTGCACGTGCTTGGGCGCGGAGCCGCCGGCGCCGGTCTCGAACAGGCCGCCGCCCGCCATCAGCGGGACCACCGACAGCATCTTGGCGCTGGTGCCCAGCTCCAGGATGGGGAAGAGGTCGGTCAGGTAGTCGCGCAGCACGTTGCCGGTGACGGAGATGGTGTTCTCACCGCGGCGGATGCGCTCCACCGACAGCTTCGTCGCCTCGACGGGGGAGAGGATTCGAATGTCCAGGCCCTCGGTGTCGTGCTCCGGCAGGTACGCCTTCACCTTGGCGATCAGGTGGGCGTCGTGGGCGCGGCCCTCGTCCAGCCAGAAGACCGCCGGGTCGCCGGTGGCGCGGGCGCGGGTGACGGCCAGCTTGACCCAGTCGCGGACCGGGGCGTCCTTGGTCTGGCAGGCGCGGAAGATGTCACCGGCGGAGACGGCCTGCTCCAGGACGGTGGTGCCGGCCTGGTCGACGAGGCGGACGGTGCCCGTGGCGGGGATCTCGAAGGTCTTGTCGTGGCTGCCGTACTCCTCGGCCTTCTGCGCCATGAGGCCGACGTTCGGGACCGAGCCCATGGTGGAGGGGTCGTAGGCGCCGTGGGCGCGGCAGTCGTCGAGGACGGCCTGGTACACGCCGGCGTAGGAGGAGTCCGGGATGACGGCGAGGGCGTCGTGCTCCTGGCCGTCCGCGCCCCACATGTGGCCGGAGGTGCGGATCATGGCCGGCATCGAGGCGTCGATGATGACGTCCGAGGGGACGTGCAGGTTGGTGATGCCCTTGTCGGAGTCGACCATGGCCAGCTCCGGGCCCTCGGCCAGCTCGGCGTCGAAGGACGCCTTGATCTCGGCCCCCTCGGGCAGGGACTCCAGGCCCTTGTGGATGCCGCCCAGACCGTCGTTCGGAGTGAGGCCGGCCTGGGCGAGCGTGTCGCCGTGGCGCGCGAAGGTCTTCGGGAAGAAGGCGCGGACCACGTGGCCGAAGATGATCGGGTCGGAGACCTTCATCATGGTCGCCTTCAGGTGCACCGAGTACAGGATGCCCTCGGCCTTGGCGCGGGCGACCTGCGCGGTGAGGAACTCGCGCAGCGCGGCGACGCGCAGCACGGAGGCGTCGACGACCTCGTCCTTCTGCACGGGGACGGACTCGCGCAGCACGGTGGTCGTGCCGTCGTCACCGACCAGCTCGATGCGCAGGGTGCCGTCCTCGGCGATCACCGCGGACTTCTCGGTGGAGCGGAAGTCGTTCTCGCCCATCGTCGCCACATTGGTCTTGGACTCGCCGGTCCAGGCGCCCATGCGGTGCGGGTGGTTCTTGGCGTAGTTCTTCACCGAGGCCGGGGCGCGGCGGTCGGAGTTGCCCTCGCGCAGGACCGGGTTGACCGCGGAGCCCTTGACCTTGTCGTAGCGGGCGCGGATGTCGCGCTCCTCGTCGGTCTTCGGGTCGTCCGGGTAGGCGGGCAGCGCGTAGCCCTGCTCCCGCAGCTCGGTGACGGCGGCCTTGAGCTGCGGGATCGACGCCGAGATGTTCGGCAGCTTGATGATGTTGGCCGCGGGGGTCTTGGCCAGCTCGCCCAGCTCGGCGAGGGCGTCCGGGATGCGCTGGTCCTCGGTGAGGTACTCCGGGAACACGGCGATGAGGCGTCCGGCCAGCGAGATGTCCCGGGTCTCCACCGGGACACCCGCCTGCGCGGCATACGCCCGGACCACCGGCAGGAAGGAATACGTTGCCAGGGCCGGGGCCTCGTCAGTGTGCGTATAGATGATGGTCGAGTCAGTCACCGGTGCTCCGCTCCACGTCTGCAACATTGCTCGACATCAAGATATCTCGTGACCGGCCCCGGCTCGACAGCGGTACGCCGCGGAGTTCGGCGAAACGGCGGACGCCGGCGCGGCGGACCCCGCGCGGCGGACCCCCGCGTCCTCAGTCGTGCAGCGTGTGCGGGACGCCGTCGGCCGCGCGCTGCCGCGGGAACACCACCGCGCCCTGCTGGAGGGCGACCGTGCGGGCGGGCGCCGGGATGCGGATGCCCTCCTCGCGGTAGCGCCGGTGCAGGCGCTTGATGAACTCGTGCTTGATCCGGTACTGGTCGCTGAACTCGCCGACGCCGAGGATCACCGTGAAGCCGATCCGTGAGTCGCCGAAGGTGTGGAAGCGGACGGCCGGCTCGTGCTCCGGGACGGCACCGGTGATCTCGGTCATGATCTCGGTGACGACCTCGGCCGTCACCCGCTCCACCTCGTCCAGGTCACTGTCGTAGGCGACGCCCGCCTGGACCAGGATGGTCAGCTCCTGCTCGGGCCGCATGAAGTTGGTCATGTTCGACTTGGCGAGCTGCCCGTTGGGGATCACCACCAGGTTGTTGGACAGCTCGCGCACGGTGGTCTGCCGCCAGTTGATGTCCTCCACGTAACCCTCCTCGCCGCTGCTGAGCCGGATGTAGTCACCGGGCTGCACGGTCTTGGAGGCGAGGATGTGGACGCCGGCGAAGAGGTTGGCGAGGGTGTCCTGGAGGGCCAGGGCGACCGCCAGACCGCCCACGCCGAGGGCGGTGAGCATCGGGGCTATCGAGATGCCCAGCGTCTGCAGCACCACCAGGAAGCCGAGGGCCAGCACCAGCACGCGGGTGATGTTGACGAAGATCGTGGCTGATCCGGCGACCCCCGAGCGGGACGCCGTCACCGTCCGGACCAGCCCGGCGACGACCCGGGCCGCCGACACCGTGACCACGAAGATCATGAGAACGGTCAGCACCTGGTTCACATTGTGCTGGACCGTGCGGGTCAGCGGCAGCGCCGCCGCGGCGGCCGCCGTGCCGGCCGAGAACACCCCCCAGGGAGCCACCGTGCGCAGCGCGGCCACGATCACGTCGTCCCCGCCCCAGCGGGTGCGGTCCGCGTGGCCCGCCAGCCAGCGCAGCAGCGCGCGCAGCAGGAAGGCGCCCAGCAGGCCGGCGGCCAGGGCGATACCGGCCGGCACCAGGTCGTCCACGGTGAGGTCGCCGGTCACCGGTCACCTCCGGGGCGGACAGCGGCGGCGGGGATGCCCGCCGGGGGCCGGCTGCGAAGTCTCGTCACGTCGTCACCTGTTCGGTCTCCGGGATGTGCGATCGCGCCGCGGGGCAGGGCCGTTCGAACGGCGCGACCGCTCATCCTGCCGCATCGCGGCCCGCGGCCCGTACCGGACGGGAGGCGGTGGTGGCGCTTCGGCCCCCCGCGCCACCGTCGCCGCCTCAGATGACCTTCAGCCGCACCAGCGCCCCCAGGGTCAGCGCCCCCGGGAGCATCGGCAGCCAGACGGTGATGATCCGGTAGGCCAGTACCACCGCCGTGGCCAGGGCCGCCGGGCCGCCCGCCGCGACCAGCGCGACGATCAGCGCGGCCTCCACCGAGCCCAGGCCGCCCGGCGTCGGCACCAGCGCGACGGCGGCCGTCGCCGCCAGATACGCCAGCGCCACGTGCGCGGCCGGCACCGGCAGGCCCAGGGCCCGCCCGACCAGCACCAGCCCGGCGGCCTGGAGCGCGGGGAAGGCCAGCGAGCCGCCCCACAGCGCCAGCGCCCGCGCCGGCCGGGCGTGCACCGAACGGGCCTCGCCCAGCGCGGTGCGCAGGAAGGAGACCACGGCCCGGCGCACCGGACGGACCAGCGTCAGCAGAGCCGCCGCCACGGCCACCGCCGCGGCGGCGGTCAGCAGCAGCGGCCCGAGGAGACCCGCGGGCAGCAGCGCGCCCAGCCGCAGCGCGCCGGGGAACGCGATCAGCAGCGCCCCCAGCAGGACCAGCCGGCCGACGCTCTCCGCCAGCAGGTAGAGCGCGAGCGCGGCCGAGGAGCGGGCGAGCGGCAGCCCGCACACCGTCAGGAACCGCAGGTTGACCGCGCCCGCGCCCAGCCCGCCGGGCAGCAGGTGGTTGGCCGCGCCCGCCGCGAACTGAGTGGCGAGCAGCCGCCGGCCGGGCAGGCGTTCGACCACCGTGCCCTGCCGGGTGCAGGCGGCGGCCACCCAGGTCAGACAGGTGGCACCGGCCGCCGCGAGCAGCCACGGCCAGCGGGCGCCGGTGAGGTGGCCGAACCCCTCGGCCAGCACCGGCCACTGCCGTACCGCCACCGCGGCGACGAGGGCGAGCGGGACCAGGCAGAGGATCTGGCGGACCGGGACGCGACGGGGAAGCCGTCGTGCGGGGGCGGCCTGGGCATCGGGGAGTCGTACCGCTGTCACGTCCGGGAAGCCTTCCCGGCCCCCGCCAACCGCGGATGGCGGAAACGGGGACGGCACCTTAACGGTCGCGCGGCGACCGACTCTTGACCTCAAGATTGGTCGAGGTCCTACCGTCCTGGTCATGAGTATGGAGACCACCGCCTGGACCCAACTGCACAGCGTCCTCAACGCCGAGCAGGACCGCCGTCCCTTCGCCCGCGCCACCCTCAGACGCATCGGCGCCTTCGCGCGCCCGCACCGCCGGCGCATCGCCTGCTTCGTCCTGCTCGGGGTGGCGACCGCGCTGCTCGCGGTCGCCACCCCGCTGCTCGCCGGCGGGGTCGTCGAGGCGATCGTGTCGGACGGCGACGAGCGCACCGTCGTCCGCCTCGCCCTGCTGATCGCGGCGATCGCCGTCGCGGAGGCGGCGCTCGGGATCGTCTCCCGGCGGCTGTCGTCGCTCCTCGGGGAGGGACTCATCCTCGATCTGCGGACGGCCGTCTTCGACCATGTGCAGCGGATGCCGGTCGCGTTCTTCACCCGCACCCGTACCGGAGCGCTCGTCTCGCGGCTCAACAACGACGTCATCGGTGCCCAGCGCGCCTTCAGCAACACCCTCTCCGGAGTGGTCAGCAACCTGGTCACCCTGGTCCTCACCCTCGCCGTCATGTTCACCCTCTCCTGGCAGATCACCCTGCTCGCGCTGGCGCTGCTGCCGGTCTTCGTCGTCCCCGCCCGCCGCATGGGCCGTCGCATGGCCCGTATGCAGCGCGAGGCGGCCGGCCTGAACGCGGCCATGGGCACCCGGATGACCGAACGCTTCTCCGCGCCCGGCGCCACCCTGGTCAAACTCTTCGGCCGCCCCGAGGAGGAGTCGGCCCAGTTCGCCGAACGCGCCCGCCGGGTCGCCGACATCGGGGTGCGTACCGCCACCGCCCAGGCCGCGTTCATCACCGCGCTCACCCTGGTCTCCGCGCTCGCCCTCGCCCTGGTCTACGGACTCGGCGGCTACTTCGCGCTGCGCGGCACCCTGGACGCGGGCGCCGTCGTCGCGCTGGCCCTGCTGCTGACCCGCATGTACGCGCCGCTCACCGCGCTCGCCGGGGCGCGCGTGGAGGTGATGAGCGCCCTCGTCAGCTTCGAACGGGTCTTCGAGGTGCTCGACCTGAAGCCGCTGATCGAGGAGAAGCCCGACGCCCGCCCGGTCCCCGACGGGCCGGTCGCCGTCGAGTTCGAGAACGTCCGCTTCGGCTACCCGTCCGCCGACAAGGTCTCCCTCGCCTCCCTGGAGGAGGTCGCCGCGCTGGACACCCGCGGCGGCGCCGAGGTCCTGCACGGCCTCTCCTTCCGCGCCGAGCCGGGCCGCACGATCGCGCTCGTCGGCTCCTCCGGCGCGGGCAAGTCCACCGTCGCCGGGCTGCTGCCGCGCCTGTACGACGTCGACTCGGGCAGCGTGCGCGTCGGCGGCGTCGACGTCCGCGACCTGAGCGCCGCCTCGCTGCGGGACACCGTCGGCATGGTCACCCAGGACGGGCACCTCTTCCACGACACGGTCCGCGCCAACCTCCTGCTGGCCCGGCCCGGGGCCGACGACACCGACCTGTGGGACGCGCTGCGCCGCACCCGCCTCGACGCTCTCGTCCGCTCCCTGCCCGACGGCCTGGACACGGTGGTCGGCGAGCGCGGCTACCGCCTCTCCGGCGGCGAACGCCAGCGGATGACCCTCGCCAGGCTGCTCCTGGCCCGCCAGCGCGTGGTCATCCTCGACGAGGCCACCGCGCACCTCGACAACACCTCGGAGGCGGCCGTCCAGGAGGCGCTGGCCGAGGCCCTGGCCGGCCGGACCGCCGTGATCATCGCCCACCGGCTCTCCACGGTCCGCGCCGCCGACGAGATCCTGGTGGTGGAGGCCGGGCACATCGTGGAGCGCGGCACCCACGACGAACTCCTCGCCGCCGACGGCCGCTACGCCCAGCTCCACCGCACACGGTTCCGGCCCCGACCCGGGCAGGACGCGGTGGCCTAGAACCTGAGGCCGCCCTCCAGGCGCAGGGGCGTGCCGGTGCGGGCCACGACCTCCTCCACCGTGACGCCCGGGGCCGTCTCCACGAGGGCGAGGCCGTCGTCCGTCACGTCGAGGACGCCGAGGTCGGTGATGATCCGGTGGACGCACGTCTCGCCGGTGAGGGGGAGCGCGCACTCGTCGAGGATCTTGGGGCTGCCGTCCTTGGCGGTGTGCTCCATGAGCACCAGGACCCGGCGCGCGCCGTGGACGAGGTCCATCGCACCGCCCATGCCCTTGACCATCTTGCCCGGGATCATCCAGTTGGCGAGGTCACCGGCCCGGGAGACCTGCATGGCGCCGAGGACGGCGGCGGCGCGGGCGGCCATCCGGTCGCGGGTCCAGGGCATCAGGAACGTACCGTCCCTCGGGTCGAAGAGGCAGAAGCCGTACGGCGTTCGATGTGCTTGTCGGCGGCCTCCCGGGGGCTGAGCGCCACGATCCGCTGGACGTAGACGCCCGGCAGGTGGACCTCGTTGGGGCGCAGGCCGCCCGGTTCGACGAGTTCCTCCACCTCGGCGACGGTGACGCGGCCGGCCATCGCCGCGAGGGGGTTGAAGTTGGCGGCGGCGTGCCGGAAGACCAGGTTGCCGTGCCGGTCGCCGCGCCAGGCCCGGACCAGGGCGAAGTCGGTGGTGATCCCGTGCTCCAGGACGTGCGGGCGGCCCGCGAAGTCACGGGTCTCCTTGGGCGGGGAGGCGAGGGCGACCGTGCCGTCGGCGGCGTACCGCCAGGGCAGGCCGCCGGTGGCGACCTGGGTGCCGACGCCCGCCGGGGTGTAGAAGGCGGGGATGCCCGCGCCGCCCGCGCGCAGCCGTTCGGCGAGCGTGCCCTGCGGGGTCAGCTCCACCTCCAGTTCACCGCTGAGGTACTGCTGGGCGAACTCCTTGTTCTCACCGACGTAGGAGCCGGTGACGCGGGCGATCCGGCCGGCGGCGAGGAGGACACCGAGGCCGCGGCCGTCGACGCCGCAGTTGTTGGAGACGACCTCCAGGCCGCTCGCGCCCTGCGCGTACAGGGCGCGGACCAGGACTTCGGGCACGCCGCTGAGGCCGAAGCCGCCGACGGCGAGCGTGGCGCCGTCGGGGATGTCGGCGACCGCCTCGGCGGCGCTGCCGCGGACCTTGTTCACGTGCGGGTCTCCTTTCCGGGGGTGGCGCCGGGAACGACCGGGCCGGCCAGCGCGTCCGAGACCGACTTGACGCCGCCGTGCGCGGTCAGCCCGCTGTCCACGGGGATCTCGGCGCCGGTGATGAACGATGACGCGCGCGCCCTCGCGGGTGAGCGCCGCGGCCTCGGCGGCGCCCTGGCCGCGGGCCGCGCCGGTGACCACGACGACCTTGCCCGCAAGCCGCCCGGTCCGCGGGCCGCTCACGGCCGCTCCCGGCCGCGGCGCCGGCCGGCCGGCAGGGGTACGGGTTCGACGCCGGCGACGACGGTGTTGGTGAGGGTGCCGATGCCCGCGACGGTGAGGGCGACGGTGTCGCCGGGCTTCAGCGGCGGCGGGGACTGCTCGCCGCGCCGGCCCCACAGTTCGGCGAGGCAGCCGCCGTTGCCGCAGGTGCCGGAGCCGAGGACGTCGCCGGGGACGACGCGGGTGCCGCGGGAGGCGTAGGCGGTCATCTCCTCGAAGGTCCAGCTCATGTGGGACAGCAGGTCCTCGCCGACATTCTCGCCGTTGATCTCGGCGGTCAGCGCCAGGCGCAGGAAACCGTCCGCGTCCCGGTGCGGTTCCAGTTCGTCGGCGGTGACCAGGCAGGGGCCGAGGCTGGTGGCGGTGTCCTTGCCCTTGCAGGGTCCGAGGCCCACCTTCATCTCGGCGGACTGCAGGTCGCGGGCGGACCAGTCGTTGAAGACGGTGTAGCCGACGATGTGGTCGCGGGCCTGCTCGGGCGTGAGGTCCCGGCCCTCCCGGCCGATCACGGCGCCCACCTCCAGTTCGAAGTCCAGCGCGGCCGACCCGGGCGGTACGGGCACGTCCTCGCCGGGGCCGAGGATCGCGTGCGGGTTGGTGAAGTAGAAGGTCGGGGCGGCGTACCACTGCTCGGGGACGCCGCCGGTCCCCTCGACCGAACGGCGCACCCCCTCGACGTGCTCCTCGAAGGTGACGAAGTCCCGTACGGAGGCCGGCCGCAGCGGCGGCAGCAGGCGGACCTCGCTGACGTGCGGACCGGGGGGTGCGTCGAGGGCGGCGGCGCCGGCGTCGAGCAGGGCCGGGAGCCCCCCGCCGGAGGCGAGGACGTCGGTCAGGGAACGGACGCCGGGGACCGGGAAGAGCACTCCCGCGTCGTCGACGACCGCGAGGCCGGTCCGGTGACGGTGTGCGTAGGCGGCGAAGCGCATGTGCGGCTCCTGGCTCAGGGGTCCGGGGGCGCGGCGGGCCGGGTGACGACAGGCCCTGGGGCGGCGGCCGGGCCGCCGCGCCCCCGGGATCGGTGGCGGATCAGACCGGCGGGGCGACGAAGACGCCGCGGTCGGGGTCGTTGAAGGACTCCTTGGCGACCAGTTCGTTCATGGCGTTGGCGGTGCCCCACTGGTCGGTGACCTCGGGCCGGGAGAAGTCGTACACGTGCGGGTGCCAGGTGTCCTCGTCCAGGCACTCCAGCTCGGTGGTGTACTCCACGGTGTTGCCGTGCGGGTCGAGGAAGTAGGTGAAGGTGTTGTCACCCGCCAGGTGCCGGCCCGGCCCCCAGATCTTCCGGGCGCCCGCGCGCATCACCCGGCCGGAGCCGCGCATGTACTCGTCGATGCCGCGCATCTCGAACGAGACGTGGTGCAGCGCGGTGTGCGGGCCCTGGGCGATGGCCATCGAGTGGTGCTGGCTGCTGATCCGCATGAAGTGCATGACCTCGCCCATGTGCGGCGAGGACAGCGTGTCCGACAGGGCGAAACCGAGGTGGCGCTCGTACCACTGCCGGGTCCGGTTCAGGTCGGGGGAGTTGAGGACGACGTGGGAGAGCTTGACCGGGATGGCCTCCTTCTCCTCGATCTTGCGGTGGAGGCGTACCTCGACCTCCGCGGAGACCTCGACGGTGCGGCCGTCCACGTCGAAGAACCGGAAGCCGTAGCCGCCGCCGGGGGTGTCGACCTTCCCCGGCCGGGTGATCAGCTCCACCCCGCCGGCCAGGAGCCGTTCGGCGAGGGTGTCCACGGCGGCCGGGTCCGCCGCGCCGTAGGAGACGAGGTCGAGCCGCTTCTCCTCGGCCCTGCGCAGCCGGACGACGTAGTTCTCCGGGGAGCCCTCGGCGGCCAGGAAGGAGATGCCGGAGTCCTCGGCGACCTTGGTCAGGCCCCAGACACCGGAGTAGAAGTCGAGCTGCTTGTCGTAGTCGGGCACCGCCAGGTCGACGTGGCGCAGATGGGTGAGCAGGCGCATGAGGTCAGTCCTTCCGGAGGAGGGCGGCGGCGTTGCCGCCCCGTACGGCGTGGAAGTCGGCGTCGGGCAGGTGCGCGGCGCGCAGGGCCGCGAGGGGGTCCTCGGTGCCCATGTCGAAGGGGAAGTCCGAACCGAGCAGCACCCGGTCGGCCCCGGCGACCCGGACCAGCTCGCGCAGCACGTGCGGATCGTGTACGAGCGAGTCGAAGTACAGCCGTTTCAGATAGCTGCTGGGCGGGTGCGCGCAGCCTTCGCCGGCGTCCGCGCGGGCGGACCAGGCGTGGTCGGAGCGGCCGATGTGGGTGGGGAGGTAACCGCCGCCGTGCGCGGCGATCAGCTTCAGGCCGGGGTGCCGGTCCAGCACCCCGGAGAAGATCAGATGCGACAGGGCGACCGCGTTCTCGGTGGGCTGTCCGACGCTGTTGGACAGGTACCAGCGGTCCAGGCGCTCGTCGAGGGTGCAGCCGAAGGGGTGCAGGAAGAGGAGCGCGCCGCTCCGCTCGGCCCGGGTCCACAGGGGTTCGTAGGCCGGGTCGGAGAGTTCGCGGCCGGGTGCGTGGCTGGAGATCTCCACGCCGAGCAGGCCCTGCGCGAGCGCGTGGTCGAGCGCCTCGACCGCGAGCGCCGGGTGCTGGAGCGGGACCAGGCCCAGCCCGCGCAGCCGGTCCGGGGCGGCCGCGCAGTGCGCGGCCGTCGCCTCGCCCGCCAGCCGGTACACCTTCTCCGCGGTCTCCTCGCCGGCCCAGTAGTGGTAGTGCGAGGGGGAGGGGCTGACCAGTTGGACATCCACCCCCTGGGCGTCCATCGCGGCCAGGCGCGCGGCCACGTCGGTCAGGCGCGCGAAGCGCGCCCGGACCATGGGCCCGCTGACGGCGAGGGCGGCGGGGCCGTTGCGGCGGGCGTCCAGCGCCCGTGCCTCGGCGAGCCCCGGCTCCCCCGCCACCAGCGCCTCGATCTCGGGCAGCAGGACGTGGGCGTGCACGTCGACGGTGGGGGCGGGCACGGTCACGGCAGCTCCCGGAGCATGGTCATGGTGCGGGCCATCAGGCCGGGCACGTCGGCGTCGCGCACCCCGTCGAGCTGCCATTGCCCGATCCGCACGGACGCCTCCACGACCGGGCGGACGCGGGTGATCCGCCGCTCGTGGTACGCCTGGAAGAGCGCGTCGTCCCAGGTGCCGGCGCCGGTCAGCATCTGGGCGAGCACCCAGGCGTCCTCCATCGACAGGGCGGCGCCCTGCGCGAGGGTGGGCGGACAGCAGTGGGCGGCGTCACCGACGAGGACGATCCGGCCGCGATGCCAGGAGCCCTCCACCAGCATGCGGTCGAACCAGGTGTAGTTGACCCTCGCCCGATCGGTGATGTGCTCGGTGATCTCCGGCCAGAAGCCCCCGTAGCTCTGGGTGAGGCGGCGCATCTCCTGTGCGTACGACGCGGGCGGGATGGCGGCGCGGTCGCGGTTGGCCTCGACGACGTACGCGTACAGCGTGGTCTCGCTGGTGGGGCAGTAGCCGGCGATGTAGGCGGGGCCGCCGTAGGCCAGGTCGGTGCGGGTGACGCCCGCCGGGCGCGGGGCGGCGACGCGCCAGATGGCCATGCCGGTCGGTTCGGGCCGGGCGGTGACACCGATCGCCGCGCGGGTGGCGGAACCGAGGCCGTCGGCGGCGACGACCAGGTCGTAGCGGCCCGCGGAGCCGTCGGAGAAGCGGACGGTGACACCGTCGTCGTCCTGGCCGGCGATCTCGGCGGTGGTGCCCAGGCGCACGGTCGCGCCACTGGCGCGGACGGCCTCGATGAGGATCCGCTGGAGCTGGGGGCGCTGCATGCCCACGGTGGCGGGCAGGTCGTCGCCGCCGGTGCGCAGGTCGTCCTGGACGTGCAGGACGGTACCGTCGGGGGCGGTGATACCGACCGAGCCGAAACCGTAGCCGGACGCCGCCACCCGCTCCCAGACGCCCAGTTCGCGCAGGACGCGCAGGGCGTTGCCCTGGAGGGTGATGCCGGAGCCGGCGGTGGCGTTCCAGTCGTCCTTGGCCTCGATCAGCTCCACGTCGAGGCCGGCCCGGCGCAACAGGACGGTGACGGTGCTGCCGGCCGCGCCACCGCCGATCACCAGGACCGTACGGGCTGTGCTCATGGGGAACTCCTTCGTTCCTCGGACCGCTTCACGGCGAGGGGCTACTTCACGGCGAGGGGTTACTTCACGGCGATCGGGTTGACGGGGGAGCCGACCGCGCCGGTGATCGGCAGCGGCGCGGCGGTCAGCCAGAACGCGTACGCGCCGTCGGCCGCGCAGTCCCCGGCGAGGGCGTCGAGGTCCCACATCTCGCCGATGGTCAGGCCGAGGTGGGGGATGGCGACCTGGTGGAGCGGCTGGAAGGCGTGCGCGAACTCGTTGGGCCGCACCTCGAAGCCCCAGGTGTCGGTGGCGATCGCGGCGATCTCGCTGCGGTGCAGCCAGCCGGCCGTGGTGAACGACAGGCCCGGGGCGGCGCCGCCCGCGTAGTCGCCCCAGCCCTCCCGGCGGACCCGGGTGAGCTGTCCGGTGCGGACCAGGACGAGGTCGCCGCGGCCCACGCTGACGCCCTGCGCCTCTGCGGTGGCCGTCAGGTGCTCCTCGGTGACCGCGAAGCCGTCGGGGAGTTCCCCGTCCGTGCCGATCGCCCGGCCGACGTCCAGCAGGACACCGCGGCCGGCGAGGTGCGCGGCCATGTGCTCGATGCCGGTGACCAGGTCGCCGTCGGAGGTGACGACCTGCTCGGCGGGCCGTCCGTTCCACGCCTTGCCGTGGTCGAAGATGTGCCCGAGCCCGTCCCACTGGGTGGAGCACTGCAACGGCATGGCGATCACGTCGTCGGCGCCGCCGATGCCGTGCGGCAGGCCCTGGTTGCCGAGGGCGGCGTCGGTACCGGTGTCCAGCATGGTGTGCACCGGGTTGGTCCGCCGCCGCCAGCCCTTCTGCGGGCCGTCGATGTCGAAACGCTGCGACAGGGAGAAGCTCACGCCCCGCCGGATCAGCGCGGCGCCCTCGCGGCGCTTGGCCTCGTCGAGGAAGTTGAGGGTGCCCAGCACGTCGTCCTCGCCCCAGCGGCCCCAGTTGGAGTACGCCTCGGCGGTCCGGGCGATCGATCCCTCCGGGTCGGCGGGGTCCAGCGCGCCTCCGGGAGAGTGACGGTCCCGGGTCACGAGGCGTCCTCCGCCACACAGCGGGTGCGCTGGACGCCGAGCCCGGTGACCGAGCCCTCCAGCACGTCGCCGTCGCGCAGCAGCCGGCCCCAGTGCATGCCGTTGCCGGCCGGGGAGCCGGTGAGCACGAGGTCGCCGGGGAGCAGGCGGGCGCTCTGCGAGGCGTAGGAGACCACCCGGGCCACGTCGAAGATCATGTCCCCGGTGGACTCGTCCTGCATGGTCTCGCCGTTGAGCTTCAGCGTCACCCGCAGGTCACCCGGGTCGGCGACGGAGCCGGCGGGCACGATCCACGGGCCGAGCGGAGTGAACCCGGGCGCGTTCTTGCTGCGCAGCCAGTCGGTGCCGATCTGCGGCATGTCCCGGCGGAAGACCGTCGCCCGGTCGGTCAGGTCGTTGGCGATGGTGTACCCCGCGACGTGCCGCAGGGCCTCCTCGGCGGTGACCCGGTAGGCGGGCCGGCCGATCACGACCGCCAGCTCCAGTTCCCAGTCGGGCTGCGCGGCCCACGCGGGCAGCACCACGTCGTCGTACGGCCCGGTGATCGCGCTCGGCAGACCGATGAACACGTACGGCAGGTCCTCGGCGGCCCGCCGGTCCATGATCTCCGCGGCCTCGGCGCGCCGCTCCTCCTCCGGCCGGTCGTCGTCGGGGGCACGGTGCGCGACGTGCAGATCGATGACGTGCTGCCGGTAGTTGGCGCCGGACTGGAACACCTGGCGCGGCTCGACCGGCGCGTGCACCCGGAACCGGGCCAGCGGCCTCGTCTCCCGGCCGTCGATCCCCTCGGCCAGCGCCTTCAGACGCGCCGCGGCGCTGTCCCAGTCCACCAGCACGTCCCGCACGGTGAGGTTCCCGTCGCCGAACGCGGCCCGGAGATCGAGTACCCGGCCGTCGGCCGTGACCAGGGCGGGGAAGGCCGGCTCGTCCTGCGCCGAGAGCGTGGCGAGGGCGAACGGTCCGGCGAAGAGTGCGGACGCGGCTTCGGATTTCACGAACATGTCCTCCTGATTGCGGTCCGACTAATCTGGACCCGGCACCCACGATCAGGGAAATAGATTCTGTGGATGAGCGGCATCCGCGCCGTTTATTCCTGCTGTTCAGCGCCGTACCGCGAGGAAAACCGCTGTGAATCTGGCCCGTCTCGACCTCAATCTCGTCGTCGCCCTGCGCGCCCTGCTGGAGGAACGCAACGTCACCCGCGCCGGGCAGCGCGTCGGTCTCAGCCAGCCCGCGATGAGCGCCGCCCTCGGCCGCCTGCGCCGGCACTTCGACGACGACCTGCTCGCCCGCGTCGGCGGCCACTACGAACTCACCGCCCTCGGACAGGTCCTCCTGGACCGCACCTCCACCGCGTACGACCTGCTGGAACGCCTCTTCGCCAGCCAGGCGGACTTCGATCCGGCCGCGGAGAGCCGGGAGTTCAAGCTGGTCGCGTCCGACTACGCCGTCGCCGTCTTCGGCAGCGCACTCGCCCGGGTCCTGCACCAGGAGGCCCCCGGCATCCGGCTCCGCTTCACCCAGACCCCCACCAGCGTGGTCGACGACACCGCCACCCTGCTGAGCACCACCGACGGGCTGCTCATGCCGCACGGCGTCATCAGCGACTTCCCGGCCACCGACCTCTACGACGACCACTGGGTCTTCCTCGTCGCCGACGACCACCCCGACGTCGGCGACCGCCTCACCCGGGACGACCTCGCCCGCCTGCCGTGGGTCACCTACCAGCGCACCTACGACGCCCCGGCCGTACGCCAACTGGGCATGCTCGGCATCGAGCCGCGGGCCGAAGTCTCCGTGGACAGTTTCCAGTTGCTGCCCCTGCTGGTGGCGGGCACCCGGCGCATCGCCCTGGTGCAGGCCCGCCTCGCCCGGCTCCTCGCCCCCCTGGCCGACGTACGCGTGCTGGCGCCGCCGTACGAGGCGGTACCGCTGCGGGAGGCGCTCTGGTGGCATCCGGTGCACACCCACGACGCCGCCCACATCTGGCTGCGCGAGACGGCGGCCCGGGTCGCCCGGGGGATGGGCGCCGCGTCGCCCCGCCCGTGAACCGGGCGGCCCGGGGCCGCCCCCGCCCCCGGTGCCGCCGGGCGGCTCACCCGCCGCCGGCCGAGCCCTCGCCGCGGTCCTCCTTGGGGTCGCCCCACTCCTTCTTCATGGCCTTCCAGCGGTTCGCGAACGTGTTCGGTTTGATCCGCATGAACTCGCCCACCGACGTCCAGGAGATGCCGTCCGCGATGGTCTCGTACGTCAGGCGCCGCAGGCCGTCCGGGAAGGCGGGGGTCCAGTACGTCCCCTGTTCCGTGTGCCGCTGCCACTCGGCGCGGAAGTCGGGCGCCATGGCCGCCTTGAGCGCGTCCACCTTGTCCTGATGGCCCCTGATGTGCCCCGCCTGCTTGGGCTCCTCCTTCTTGAGCTGCTTGCCCAGGGCGGCGGCGGACAGCTTGAGATGGGCGGCGACCCGGCTCTGGGTGCTCGCCTTCTGGGCCAGCACCCCCTCCACCGCGGTGCGCAACGCCTCGGGGAACACGGCGTCGTACTTGCCCCCGCCGGCCGCGGGCCGCCGCTGCCACTCGGCGAGGAACTGCGGTGTCATCGCCGCGCTCAGCAGCGGCGCCACCTGCTCCAGGAAGTGCGCCTCCGCCTGTTCCTTCTGCGCGCCGCGGTTGACGGCCGGGGCGGGGCGGGCCTTGGCGGCGGGGCCCCGCAGCGAGAGCGCGCCGGTGGCCTGCTCCAGTCCGGAGAGCGAGAGGGCCGAGTCGTATCCCTCGTCGTCGCTCGACGACGCGCTGTCCAGGGTGGGGACGACCATGGCGTTCGTCGGATAGTTCCGCTTCGCCCCGTTCGCCTCCAGCTCCATCGGCTCCTGCATGCCGCCCGCGTGGCCCTCCCGGGCCTCGGGGCCGGGAGTGACACCGGTGACACTGGAGGCGTACATGGGGCGCTGGTCGGTCATGTTGTGCGCGAACCAGTTCTTGTCCCCCTCGCCCTTCTTCTCGAAGGCGTCCGGGAAGTTCTGGGCGATGGCGCCGAGGGCGTTCTGGAAGAAGTGCCCGCCGTTGGGGTTGTAGCGCACGTTGATGCCCAGCTCGTCACGGAAGTAGTCCAGCAGGGCGAGGCACGCCTTGCACGGCCGCTTCAGGCCGCGGATGAGCACCGGGTCGTGCTCGGTCTCCTTCGTCACGCCGGCGTTGTGCATGAACATCATCAGCTTCTGCTCGGCGTGCAGCACGTCGTCGTTGCCGCCGTTGTGCAGCAGGAACGCGTACTTGTCGTAGTCCGCCTCGGATTTGCTGAGCAGCGCGGACAGGTAGGCGCGGTACTTCGGGTCCGTCGCCGCCTGGTTGGAGATGTCCACCTTGCGGACCCACTTGACGTTCCGCAGCGCCCGCGTGGTGGCGTTGTCCCTCTTGTACATCTCGTCCTGCGACGGCAGCTCCGGGAGGTTCTCCACCCGCGGGGCGGGGATCAGGCCCTCGGCCAGTTTCCGCCGGGCCCGGCGGTCCCGCCTGCGCTTCTCGTCGGGACCGATGCTCGAACCGAGCCGGGGCGCGGCCGGGTCCCGGCCGGTCTTGCGCCGCTTGCCGCCCTGCTGGTCACCGCCGGGCGCCGGGCGCTTGCCGCTCGCGACCGAGCCTTCCGCCCGCTCCTCGCGCTCGTCGTCCGCCTCGCTCGCGTCCTCCTCGTCGAAGTCCTTCAGGAGGACGTTCACCAGCCCCTGGCCGGGCGCGTCCTCCGTGTCGGACGACTCGTCGGCCGCGTCCAGGAGATGACGGTGCAGGGCCTGCACGGTCTGGTTCAGGTTCGAGGCGAAGGCCAGGCGCCCGTTGAAGAGCATGCCCTGGATCTCGTCCTCGGTCTTGCGCACCTTGTCCTTCCCGGCCTCCGCGGCGCCCTCCGCCGCCATGGCCGGCCGGCTGTCCTCCTGCTTGTTCTGCTCCTCCAGCCAGGCGACGGCACGGTAGACCCGGCGCACGGCATGCCGCAGGCTCTGCTCGTCGCGCTGGTTCTTGTAGCTGCGGGTGTGGCGGACCATCACCTCCGGGGCGACCCGGCCCCACTGCCGCATGTTCTGCTCGCACGTGCACGCCTTGACGAGGTCGCCGACCTTCTGTGCCTTGCGCTCCCAGGAAGTGGTCCCCGCACCCTGGGCGCTGGTCCCGGCCGGTGCCCGCTGCACGTGCGCGGTGGCCGGTGCCCGCTGCACGTGTGTGGTGGCCGGTGCCCGCTGCACGGCGGTGCCCGCCGCGCCGCCGGCCGGGTGGCCCAGGTGCGGTGCCTCGCCGCGGGCGAGCCGGCGGCCGTTGGCGGCGGCGGAGACCTCGAAGGGGTCGCCCCGGTGGGAGACCTTGGCACCGGAGCCGTCGTCGGTGCCCGCGACCGGGCCGCGCATCTGCTGGTGGACGTGGTCGACCTCGTGGAACATCGTCTCGTCGTCGACGGCGGCCCGGCTGACGACGATGGACGACCCCGAGGTGTAGGCGAGCGCCCCGTACTCCTGCGCGGACTGCCGCGCGACCGCGTCGGAGTGCACCCGCACATGGCTGAAGTCCACGCCGTACGCCTGCTGCGCCCGCTGCAGGATGTGGGACGCGAGCGGGGAGCCGGGCGACCGCTTGGCGTCGAACACCGATGACTGGCGCGCGACGCCCGGCCGGTCCGGTTCCGGTGCCGACACGCGGCGCTGGACGGCGGGTTCGGCCAGGTCGTGTTCCGCGCAGCAGCGCTGGATGACCGGGTGCCCGCCGGATGCGGACGAGCACCGCTGCACGGACGCCCGCGTGTCCTCGGACCGCTCCGGCTGCCCCGGCCTCGCCGCGGCCTCGCCGGACGGCTCGGGGCCGGGAGCCGTCCCCGGACGGCACTCGGGGCCGTGCTGGTGCCGGGCGAGCTGGATCGCCCGGGACACGGCCGCGTTGCCGGCCGATCGCTGCAGGGCCAGGAGCGCGGACTCGGCGGGCTTGGGGCGGGCGGGCACGGCGGCCGGACCGCGCTCGGAGGAGCGATCCTGACTCTGGATGCGCATGACATCCCTTCGTTCGGAAGGGCAACGGCATCCCACGACTACGGGAAGGTGCCGCGTGCCCGCAAGGGCCGGGCGGGCAGTATCGAGGGCAGCGTCCGGCGCGGGCGGAGTACGGCGCGGGTCGAGCGCGGCGCGACCTGGCAGAACGCGGGGAGCCGGGCGGAGTTCAGGGGGTCCGGGCGGCGGGCGCGTCGCCCGCCGGGTGCGGGGCCTCGGCCTCCCAGCGCAGCAGGTCCCCCGGCTGGCACTCCAGTACCTCGCACAGGGCGGCGAGCGTCGCGAACCGCACCGCCTTCGCCCGGCCGTTCTTCAGTACGGCGACGTTGGCCGGGGTGATGCCGACCCGGGCGGCGAGTTCCCCGACGGACATCTTCCGCCTGGCGAGCAGCACGTCGATGTCGACCACGATCGGCATCAGATGACCTCGGCGAGTTCGGCCCGCATCCGCGAGGCCTCCCCGTCCACCGCCACCGCCTGGGCCAGCAGCGTCCGCAGCACCAGCACGATCAGGGCCACGCCGAAGACGGCCAGGGCCAGCAGGCAGATCAGGCCGACCACACCCGGGGCCACCGCCTCTCCCGGCGCCAGGAGCACCGCGAATCCGAACACCACCAGGGACGCGGCGACGAACGCCCCGATCACGAGGTGCACGTAACGGAAGGCGCCGGCGGAGAACACCGTGCCGCGCCGCACCATCGTCACCAGCCGCCACACGCAGGCGAGCACGACCTCGACCGTCACGACCCCCGCCAGCGTGAGGACGAGGACCGGCACCCGGAGGTACGCCAGATCCGCGTCGAGGTCCCGCAGATCGCTGTTGAGCAGCGGGACCATCACCGCCTGGACGAACACCGAGGCCACGAACAACGCCACGATCACGGCGCGCAGCGCCAGCACCGCCGACTTACCCATCCGTCGTCTCCTCGTCATCTCTTCCGTCGAGATCGATCCATCGATCCATCTATCGAACAGCGATATAAAGCTATCGAAAATCGATAGATCAGGCAATCGGCCGGGACGGTGCGGTTTCCGAGGTGAGGAGTGGGACGCGCTGGGTACCCGCACCTCTGGCACGACGCACGCGACATTGCGGGAGGTATCCCATGGGCAAGCTGGGCGACATGGCGAAGAAGGCCAAGGAGATGGCGAAGGGCCACCCCGACCAGGCGGACAAGGGCGTGACGCGCGCCGAGCGCATGGTCGACGAGCGGACGGGCAACAAGTACGACGCCCAGACCGACAAGGCCGCCGACGCGGCACGCCGCTCCTACCAGGGCGACAGGCCGACGGACCGGTAGCCCGCCCGCCGAAGCCCGGTCACCCGGCGCCACGCGCGCGCCGGGTGACCGGGCTTCGGCATGGTCCGGACCCGGAGCCGATCCGTACCTGGAGCCGTACCCCTATCCGGCCTCGGACCCCGACTTCGGACATAGGACCGGACCTAGGCCGAAATGCCGGTGCAAGGACCGTCGGGCGGTTGAGAGCATGACAGTCATGCTCGAAGCCACTGACGTCACCCGTGTGCCCCGCCGCCGCCCCTCCCCGCCCACCTGGCTGGTCGTGGCGCTCGCCTGCGCCGGACAGTTCCTGGTCGTGCTCGACGTGTCCGTGGTGAACGTGGCGCTGCCGTCGATGCGGACCGACCTGCACCTGAGTGAGCACGGGCTCCAGTGGGTGGTCAACGCCTATGCCATCGCGTTCGCCGGTTTCATGCTGCTCGGCGGCCGGGCCGGTGACCTCTACGGCCGTAAGCGGATGTTCCTGGTCGGCCTCGGCCTGTTCACGGCCGCGTCGCTGGTCGGCGGGCTCGCCCAGGACGGCTGGCAGTTGCTGCTGGCCCGGGCCGCGCAGGGCCTCGGCGCGGCGGTGCTCGCACCCTCGACGCTGACCATTCTCACCTCCGCCGTCCCGGAGGGCGCCGCCCGCGCCCGGGCCATAGCGACCTGGACGGCGGTCGGCGCGGGCGGCGGCGCGGCCGGCGGTCTCGTCGGCGGCGTGCTGGTCGAGACGCTGTCGTGGCGCTGGGTGCTGCTGATCAACGTGCCGGTGGGCGCGGTGGTTCTCCTCGGCTCGGTGATGTGGCTGGCCGAGAGCCGCGCGGGCGACGGCCGGCGGCTCGACCTGCCGGGCGCCCTGCTGGTGACGGGCGGGCTCGCCACCCTCGCGTACGGCATCTCGCAGACCGAGGCGGCGGGCTGGACGGCGGCGGCCACCCTGGTACCGCTGCTCGCCGGGCTCGCCCTGATCGGCTGCTTCTTCGCCGTTCAGGCCCGTACGGCGGCTCCGCTGATGCCGCTCGGTCTGCTCAGGGCACGGGCGGTGGCGTCGGCGAACGCGTCGATGTTCCTGTGCGGCTCCGCGATGTTCTCCATGTGGTTCTTCATGACGCTGTACGCGCAGAACGCGCTCGGCTACTCGCCGCTGGACGCCGGTCTCGCGCTCGTGCCCAGTTCGCTGGCCGTGGTCGTCGGCTCCAAGGTCGCCCCACGCCTCATGCGGTGGGCGGGGGCGCGGACCGTGACGGTGGCCGGGACCCTGGTGGCGGCCGCCGGGTTCGGCTGGCAGTCCACGATGACCGCGACCGGGCCCTACCTCACCACGATCATGATCCCGGGCATCCTGATGATGCTGGGCGCGGGCCTGGCCGCGACGCCGCTCGCCGCGCTGGCCACGGCGGGGGCCGCGCCGGGCGAGGCCGGGCTGGTGTCGGGGCTGGTCAACACCTCCCGCACGATGGGCGGTTCGCTTGGCCTCGCGGTCCTGTCGACGCTCGCGGCGGCCCGCACCGGACAGCGCGGGACGCCGCAGGCGCTGACGGAGGGCTACGCGCTGGCGTTCCGGACGGGCACCGGCGTACTGGCCGTCGGCGCGGTCGTGATGCTGCTGTGGCTGCCACGCGGCACCAGGGAAGCGGGAGCGGCCGCAGGGACGCAAGGGCCCACAGAGACGGGAGGGGCCGCGGGGACGGGAAGGGCCGCAGAGACGGGAGGGGCCGCGGGGGAGTGATGTCGCGGCGGCAGGGGCCCGTCCGGGATCAGCGGCCCCTGCGTACCCGGGCCGCCGCGCGGGCCTCCGCCGCCTTGCGGGCGTCGGCGGACTTGCGGGTCTCCTTGGCGGGACGGCCCGGGCGGGTGCCGAGGCCGCGGAAGGGCGCGTTGCCGCTGTCCGCCTTCGTGTCGTTCGGCGGCCGCTTGGCACCGGTGAGCGCGGTCAGCTTCGCCTCGCCGGAGCGCACCGGGGTGACCGTCGGGCGGACACCGGCCTCGGACGTCATCCGGTTCACGTCGCGCCGCTGGGCCGAGGTGACCAGGGTGACCACCGTCCCGGACTGCCCGGCCCGCGCCGTGCGCCCACCGCGATGCAGGTAGTCCTTGGCGTCGGCCGGCGGATCGACGTTGACGACCAGGTCCAGGGCGTCGATGTGAATGCCCCGGGCCGCGACGTTCGTCGCCACCAGCACGGCGAGGGCACCCTCCGCGAACTGGGCGAGCGTGTGCGTGCGCTGCGGCTGCGACTTGCCGCTGTGCAGGGCGCCCGCCCGCACCCCGCTGGCCCGCAGATGGCGGGTGAACTGGTCGACGGCCGCCTTGGTGTCCAGGAACATCAGCACCCGGCCGTCCCGGGCGGCGATCTCGGTCGCCGTGGCGTACTTGTCGGCGGGGTGGACGACCAGGACGTGGTGCTCCATCGTGCTCACCGAGCCCGCCCCGGGGTCGACCGAGGCGTGCACCGGGTCGTTCAGATATGTCCGTACCAGTTCCTCGACCTGGCGGTCGAGCGTGGCCGAGAACAGAAGCCGCTGCCCGTCGGCGGGGACCTGTTCCAGAATGTCCGAGACCTGCGGCAGAAATCCCAGGTCGCACATCTGGTCCGCCTCGTCGAGGACCGTGATCCGCACCTGGTTCAGATGGCAGTCCCGGCGCGACACCAGGTCGGTCAGCCGCCCCGGCGTCGCGACGACCACGTCGGCGCCGCCGCGCAACTCCGCCACCTGCCGGTTGATCGACAGCCCGCCGACCACCGTCGCCAGCCGGACGTTCAGTGCCCGGGCGTACGGCATCAGGTCGTCGCTCACCTGCTGGGCGAGTTCCCGGGTCGGCACCAGGACCAGCGCGAGCGGCCGCTTCGCCTCCGCCCGCCGGCCCGCCGTCCGCACGAGCAGGGCGAGCCCGAAGGCCAGCGTCTTGCCGGACCCCGTCCGCGCCCGGCCGAGGACGTCACGACCGGCCAGCGCGTCGGGCAGCGTCGCCGCCTGGATCGGGAACGGTTCCGTCACCCCGAGCCCGGTCAACGTCTCCACCACCGCGGGCGGCAGTCCGAACGCGTCGAAGGACGCGGCCCGGGGGGCCGTCTCCGGTGACGTCTCACCCCGGGAGGGTCCGGAGGCCGGCGGCTTCGCGTTCATGGGGCACCTTCCTGATCTGGCGCCCCGGAACGCACCGGGGTCCGTACCCGAACGGTACGGACCCCGGTGCGAGAAAGCGCGGGCAAAGCCTATCAGCGGCCCGGAACCCCGCCGCCGTGCCAGAGGTGCCCGAGGGGTCAGCCCGCGACGGTGTTGTAGTTGACGATTGCCTCCACCAGGAGAGCGACCGCACCGGTCAGCGGGCTGTCCACCCCTTCGCTCACCACCTCGGGCAACCGGTGCGCCTCCTTCTCGGCGACCGCCACCATGCCCCAGAACGCGTTGTAGCCGTCAGGGTCGGCGGGCTTGTCGGTGGCCGCCCCGACCGTCACGACACCGTCCCCCTCGACCAGGGCCAGCGCGCCCATCTGCCGCAGCGTGTCGGGATCGCGCTCCTCGGCGGCCACCACGCTCCACCCCGCCGTCTCAGTGTGCCGCAACGCGGCGAGCAGACTGCCGGGCCCGCCCGGACCGGAGACAACGATGTCAGGCAGAACGAGGGCCACCGGCCCCCGCGTCATCGGCAGCGCCGACCGGATCGCCCCGTCGAGCCCCGGTGCGAGCGCCTGGTCCTGGTAGACGAAGACGAGCTGGAAGGTCTCGGCGTAACGCGCGAGATAGGTCACCGTGTCCAGCTTGTGGGTGCCGAACACGACGACCAGGCGCACCTGGAGTCCGCTCTTGGCCAGCTCGACGACGGCCTCCAGGCTGCGGTCCAGCACGGTGACCCCGGGAGCCAGGCAGTGCAGCTCCTTCGAGTAGGGCGCCCCGAAGCGCGATCCGACTCCGGCGCAGGGCAGGATGACCGAGACATCGGGGATGGGCACGGACGAACTTCGCATGGAGTGGCTCTCAGGTGGTGTCGACGATCAGAAACCTTGGGCGCCTCGCCGGGTACGGACCCCCCCCGGGGCCGACAACGCAGCGTCGGCCCGGAACGCACGCCGACGATCACCGTAGCCACCGGGGCGGCTCCGGGCGAGAGGGCGTGGGTGACCGGCAGAACCCGCCGCGAGGGGTCTCGCCGGCTCCGCTCCGCCGACGTCCCCCCGAGCGGTGACGAGGCGGCGACGAGGCGTGATCGGGCCGGCCGCCTCGGGTGCGGGGGCTGCCGCCTCGGGTGCGGGGCCTGCCGCCGCGTCCGGTGCCACGCGACATACACTGCTGCCGCGCACGCGCTCCGGCCGGCGCATCGCCGTCCACGAGGACCGCTCGAAGGCCTGGGCGGCCCAGGCCGCGACGCGGCGGAAGACAGACCTGGGCGGCCCAGGCCGTGACGCGGCGGAAGACAGAACGGAAGAGGACACGCAATGCGGGTGCTGTTGTCCACCTACGGGACGCGTGGCGATGTCGAGCCGCTGGTGGCACTCGCGGTGCGGCTGGGGGAACTCGGCGTGGAGGTGCGGATGTGCGCCCCGCCGGACGAGGAGTTCGCGGAGCGGCTGGCGGCCCTCGGGGTGCGACTGGTGCCGGTCGGGCCTCCGGTACGGGAGTTGATGCGCGGAGCGACGCTGCCGTCGGCGGCCGATCTGGCCCGCTACCGGACCGAGATGGTCGCCACCCAGTTCGACATCCTCCCCGCGGCGGCCGAGGGGTGTGACGCGCTGGTGGCGGCCGGCCTGGCACAGATCGCCGCCCGGTCCGTGGCCGAGGCCGCGGGCATCCGCTACGTGTACGCGAGCTACGCGGCGGTCCACCTGCCGTCGCCGCACCACGCGCCGCCACCGCGGCCGGGCTGGCCGGAGCCGGAGGTGAACGACCACCCGACGCGGTGGGAACTCGACGCCCGGCACGTGAACGCGCAGTTCCGCGAGGCACTCAACGCCCACCGGACGTCGAGCGGTCTGGCACCGGTGGACAACGTCCGTGACCACGTCTTCACCGACCGGCCGTGGCTGGCGGCGGACCCCGTCCTGGGGCCCTGGCGCCGGACCCCGGGCCTCGACGTGACACAGACGGGTACCTGGAGCCTGCCGGACGAACGCCCGCTCCCGGCCGACCTGTTGACGTTCCTGGAGGCGGGCGCGCCGCCCGTCTACGTGGGCTTCGGCAGCATGCGCCCGTCGCCGGACATCGTCCGCGGCGCCGTCGAGGCGATCCGTGGCCAGGGCCACCGCGTACTCGTCTCCCGCGGCTGGGCGGACCTGGAACTCGTCGACGACCGGGACGACTGCTTCGCCCTCGGCGAGGTCAGCCACCAGAGCCTGTTCCGCAGGGTGGCCGCGGTGGTGCACCACGGCGGCGCGGGCACGACGGCGACGGCCGCCCGGGCGGGCGTGCCGCAGGTGGTGGTGCCCCTGCGACTGTCCGACAACCCGTACTGGGCCGGCCGGGTGGCGGACCTGGGCATCGGCGCGACACTCGACGGCCCGACCGCCACCGCCGAGTCCCTCGACGTCGCCGTCAAGACGGCCCTGGCACCCGAGACCCGGGCGCGGGCCGAGGCGCTGGGCGGCAAGATCCGCACCGACGGGGCGGCGGTGGCCGCGAGCCTGCTGGTCGACTCCCTCCGGTGACGTCGTCCCGCGCCGGCACGGTGGTCGACTGCTAGGGCGTACGCCCTAGTAGGGCTTGGTCAGGTTTGTATGGGTGTGGGTATGTTGCGGTGGCAGGTGGGGCAGGCGCCGGTCCAGGTGGCGAGGAGTGTCTGCAGGTCCCGGACGACTTGGTAGAGGCTCAGGCCGGCGCCGGATCTTTTGGGTCTCGCGTCAGTCGTCGCAGGGTGCAGAAGGCATGGGCGGCGGAGACGAGGGTGACGTGGTGGTGCCAGCCGGTGAAGGATCTTCGCATCATGCAAGTCTCAGAAGGGGGTCCGCGCGACTTTTGAGTGAGAACGGGTGCTGGGAACGGAAGCGGGTCCGGCGGCGGTCCGGCGACCCGTTTTCGATCTTGCTCGGGCAAAGGCCCCCCCGTTTGTGAGAGTAACCGCGTGTGTCAGTCTCAGAAGTCGGCTGCTCAGTCAGGTGGGACGGCTGGGTCGATGATCCGATATCCCACGCCGGGTGTGGTGGCGATGACCGGAGGGGCGCCGAGTTTGCGGCGCAGGCGGCTGATGGTCACCGTGACCGTGTTGGTGAACGGGTCGGCGTGCTCGTCCCAGACCTGTTCGAGGAGGTCCTCCGTGCTGAGGAAGGCGGGGCTCGCGTTCAGGAGGGCTTCAAGTACCGCGAACTGCTTGACGGAGAGGTCGAGCTGGTGGCCGTCGCGGCTGGCGGTGCGGCGCATCGGGTCGAGTTCAATGCCCGCCGCGCTCAGCGTGCGGGACCGGGCGGCGGGGCGACGGCGGGCCAGGGCGCGGAGGCGCAGGACGAGTTCGGGAAAGTGGAAGGGCTTGGCGAGGTAGTCGTCAGCACCCAGGATCAGGCCGCTGACGCGGTCGCCGGGCGAGTCGGCGGCGGTCAGCATCAGGACCATCACGCGGCCGTCCCGCTCGGTGATCATCTGGCAGAGGGTGTCGCCGTGGATGCCTGGCAGGTCGCGGTCGAGCACGACGACGTCGTACGCGTTGACGTCCAGCTTGGCCGCGGCGTCGAGCCCGTCGTGGGCCACGTCCACGGCCATGCCCTGGTCGCGCAGTCCCTCGGCGATGACTTCGGCGAGGGGGCGGGCGTCCTCGACCACCAGGACTCTCAACGCGCCACGCCCGTCTCTGTGCCGGGGGCTTTCGCCGTCGCCCTGCCGTCCGCACGAGGGAGGGTGATAGTCACGCGCAGGCCGCCGTCGGGGCGGGCGCGCAGGTCCAGGGTGCCGTGGTGGGCCTGGGTGATGGCCGCGACGATGGAGAGGCCGAGGCCGCTGCCCTGGCCGGTGCCGGTCCGGTCGGCGCCAAGACGGCGGAAGGGTTGCGCGAGGTCCGCCACTCGCCGCTGGTCGAGGACCGGCCCGCTGGACTCGACGACGAGGGACACTGCGCCCGCCTCATCTCCTTCGGTCTGTACCGCGACACTGATCCAGCCCCCAGGGTCGTTGTACGCGATCGCGTTGTCGACCACGTTGTCGGCCACGCGGCGCAGCAGCGTCCGGCTGCCCCACACCCACGCGGAGTCGTCGCTCCGGTCCTCACGCACGGTCAGCCCCTTGGCCGCGATGTCCTTTGCCCGTCCGGTCAGGGCGGTCTGCGCGAGTGGGCCGAGGGCGAGGCGCGCCGAGTCGGTGAACTCGCCGTGCCGGGTGCGAGTCAGGACGAGGAAACTCTCCAGCAGCCGGTCCACCTGGTCGAGTTCGGCGCGTATCCGGGTGGCCAGCGTGGCCGTGGTCTCGGGTACCGGGCCCGGCTTGGCGAGGGCCACGTCGAGGGAAGCCCGCATCGTGGTGAGCGGGGTGCGCAGCTCGTGGGAGGCGTTGGCGACGAAGAGGCGCTGGGCATCGAAGGATCCCTCCAGGCGGCCGAGGAGGTCGTCGATGGTGTCGGCGAGGTCCTTCACCTCGTCGCGGGGGCCGCCGATGGCCAGGCGTTCGTGCAGGCTGTCGGCGGTGATCCGGCGGGTGGCCGCCGTCATCACGCGCAGCGGGCGCAGCACCCGGCCGGCGACGAACCAGCCGAGGCCGACCGAGATCACCGCCATGACGCCGAGGGCGATGGCGGAGCCGATCACGATCTGCCGGGACTGGGTGTCGTGCGCCTGAACCAACTGCCGCTCCAGCGCGTCGATGCGGCCCTGGGCCTGTGCCTCCGTGGCGGGCTGATCGGTGCCGCCATCGGGGGCGGTCCGGCTGGAGCGCGATCCGCCGGATGCCACCACGGCCGCGATGACCAGCAGCGCCGTTCCCGACAGCAGGAACAAAGTCACGTACAAGGCGGTGAAGCGGGTACGGGCAGTGCCACGGCGCAGGCCGAGCCGGGCTGCCAGGCCCGCGAGCCGTCGGGGCGGACCCCATTTCATCCGCATGCTCCCCTCTCGCCACCGCACCAGGACACGTACCAGGTCAGGCTAAGCCGAGGCGCCTAACAACGAGATGACAGTGACCGTTCGGCCCCTGCAACCCGCTCCGTCACAGGGTGGGGCCATGAGCGATGAGAGTACGAAGGCGACGATCGAGGTCATCGGTCTGCGTAAACGCTTCGGGCCACGGCTGGCTCTGGACGGTATGACGTTCACCGTGCGGCCCGGACGGGTGACCGGCTTCGTCGGCCCGAACGGCGCGGGCAAGTCCACCACCATGCGCGTCATCCTGGGCCTTGACGCGGCAGAGGAGGGAAAGGCCCTGGTCGACGGGGTGCCGTACCGCACCCTGCGTCGCCCGCTTCGGCATCTGGGAGCACTGCTCGACGCCTCCGCGCTGCAGCCGAGCCGCACCGCCCACAACCACCTGCGGTGGCTGGCCCACTCACAGGGCTTGTCGGCCCGGCGCGTGGACGAGGTCATCGAACAGGCCGGCCTGGGCACGGCGGCCCGGCGCAAGGCCGGCGGCTTCTCGCTGGGCATGCGCCAGCGCCTGGGGATCGCGGCGGCGCTGCTCGGTGACCCGCCGGTGGTCATGCTGGACGAGCCGTTCAACGGCCTGGACCCCGACGGCATCGTGTGGATGCGCGGCTTCCTGGCGGAGTTGGCCCGGCAGGGCCGCGCCGTCCTGGTCTCCAGTCACCTGATGAGCGAACTCGAAGACACCGCGGACCATCTCGTGGTGATCGGCCGCGGCCGGGTCATCGCGGACACCAGCGTGTCCGAGTTGCTCGCCGAGGCGGCCGGCGGCCGGGTCACCCTGCGTACCTCCGCGCCTCCGCGCGCCGCCCAGGTCCTGCACGGCGCGGGCGCCACCGTTCTCGCCACCGGCCCCGACACCCTCGGCGTCACCGGCCTGCCCGACGAGGAGATCGTGGCACTGCTCGCCCGGAACGGGGTGCCGTTCTCCCAGGTGTCCGCGCACCGGGCGACACTCGAAGAGGCGTACATGGAGCTCACCCGGGACGCGGTGGAGTACCGGGGCGTCCCGGCGGGGGAGGCCACGCGATGACCGCCATCCTCACCCCTCGCCCTCCGGCCACGAGGCGCGCTGAGCGGGGCGGGTTCCTCAGGACGCTGCACGCCGAGTGGACGAAGTTCCGTACAGTACGCGGCTGGGTCCTCGCCATGGCGGGGGCGCTCCTGGCGACGATCGTGGTCGGCCTGCTCGGCACGGCCTCCCCCGCCCCCGGCGGTCGCGGCGCCGACTCCGCCTCGTACCCGAAGGGCCCCGGCGGCGAGGCCGTCAACGACAGCTTCTACTTCGTCCACAAGACGCTCACCGGCGACGGCACCCTCACCGTTCCCCTGCGGTCGCTGACCGGTGTGGCCGACACCGGGACCGGCAAGGCGGCTCAGGGCGCCCAGCCCTGGGCGAAGGCCGGGATCATCGTGAAGGAAAGCCTCACCCAGGGAGCCCCGTACGCGGCGGTCATGGCCACCGGTGGCCACGGCGTGCGCATGCAGTACGACTACACACACGACACGGCGGGCCCTTCCGGCAAGGTCACCCGGGAGTCCCCGCGCTGGCTGCGCCTGGTCCGCTCCGGCGACATCCTCACCGGTTCCTCCTCCACCGACGGCTCCCGCTGGACCGAGGTGGGCCATGCGAAGCTGCCGAGGCTCGCGCGCACCGTGCAGGCCGGGCTCTTCGCCACGTCACCGCAGGCGAAGCAGGAGACCGCGGCGGGCACGGGCTTCAGCCCCGCCGTGGCCACGGGCACCTTCGGCCGCCCCGCCCTCACCGGCGGCTGGTCCCAGAGCGCGTGGAGCGGCACCCAGGTGGGCGGCGACGCGGGCACCTCCGGCAGCTACCCGAACACCACCAGAGGCGGCTTCACCCAGACCGACGGCAGCGGGTTCACCGTGACCGGGGCCGGTGACATCGCACCGGTCGTCGGCGGGCCCGTCATGGGCGTCGGCTTCTCCGTCGAGAACTTCCTCGTCGGCACCTTCGCCGGGCTGATCGTGGTGATCGCCGTGGGCGCGGTGTTCATCACCGGCGAGTACCGGCGCGGTCTGCTGCGTACGACCATGGCGGCAACTCCGCCGCGGGAACGGGTGCTTGGTGCCAAGGCGCTGGTGGCCGGGGGCGTCGCGTTCGCCATCGGCGCGGTGGCCGCCGCGATCACCATTCCCCTCGGAGAACGCAGCGCGCGCGGCAGGGGCTTCCATGTCTTCCCCGTCACGTCGGCGACCGAAGCGCGCGTCATGGTCGGCACCGGCCTGCTCTGCGCAGCCGCCGCCGTGCTCGCTCTCGGCGTCGGCGCCCTGCTGCGACGCAGCGGCACGGCGGTCGCCCTGGTCATTGCGTCGATCGTGCTGCCCTTCCTGCTTGCCGCCTCCGGCGTACTGCCCCCGGGAGTCTCGGAGTGGCTGCTGCGGGTGACCCCGGCCGCGGGCTTCGCCATCCAGCAGACCCTGCCGCAGTACGCGCAGGTGCTCAGCGTGTACGAGCCGTCGACCGGCTACTACCCGCTGGCGCCATGGGCCGGCCTCGCCGTGCTGTGCGGATACGCCGCGCTCGCCTTCGGTCTGGCCGTGGTGCGGCTGCGCGGGAGGGACGTATGAGTCTCCTGAGAAGTGCACGACTCACGAGCACGGCGGACGGCGCGTGGCGAGGGGACTTCGGCCGCGCCCTGCGCGCGGAGTGGACGAAGCTGCGCACCGCAGGGGACATGGGCAGGTTGCTCCTGCTCGCCGTCGCGCTGACCGTGGCCGGCGGCTGCGGCACCGCCAAGGCGGTGAAGTGCCCGGACGCGGGGTGCGGCCAGGACGCCGTCAAGCTCGCCCTGACCGGCATCACCGTCGGGCAGGCGGCCATCGCCGTCTTCGCGGTGTTGGCCGTCAGCGGCGAGTACGGCACCGGGATGATCCGCACCACGCTCACGGCGGTGCCGAACCGGCTCACCGTCCTCACCGCCAAGGCGACGGTCCTCGCCGCGGTCGTCCTGATCTCCGGGACGGCTGCCGTCCTCGCCTCGCTCCTAGCCGGCCGCTACATCCTGCCCGGCAACGGATTCACCGAGGCCCGCGGCTATGCCCCGCTGTCCCTGGCCGACGGCCCGACCCTGCGCGCGGCCGTGGGTTCGGTCCTCTACCTCGTCCTGATCGCCCTGATCGGTCTCGGCGTGGCGACGGCGGTGCGGGAGGCGGCGACCGCCATCGGGATCGTGCTCGGGCTGCTCTATCTCTTCCCGGTCGTCACCCAGGTGGTCAACGACCCGGAGTGGCAGCGCCACCTCCAGCAGATCTCGCCCATGTCCGCCGGACTCGCGGTCCAAGCCACCGTCCATCTGCACGAGCTGCCCATCGGCCCATGGGCCGGCCTGGGCGTGCTCACCACGTGGGCCGCGGCCGCGCTGCTGGTCGGCGGCCTGCTGCTGCAGAGGCGCGACGCGTAGCCGAATCGAGCCGACCACGAGCGCGGTGGATTCGGGCCCCTACCCGGCCCGGCGCCACATGGAGACCTCCTGGGACTCCTTGCCGGAGCCGGTCAACCCGGGCCTCCGACTCGAAGAACCTCAGCAACAACGCGAACCCCAGCCGGTTCGCCCCCGACTTGTTCCGCAGCCGCTCCTGGTCCTCCTCCAGCAGCGCCCAGACCTCGATCAGGTCCTCCGGCTCCCCGTCCTGCCGCAACCCGCGCTCCCTCCGGTCGTCGTGACCGGACCAACCTCGCGGAACCGCCCTCTCAGCGCCCCCAGAAGATCGAAAACCCGGACAAGCACACCCCTGCCTTGTCAGTCCTCCAGCCGGACCGGCATGAGCAGCGAGAAGGTCCGTTCGTCGTCGGGCCGGCGGATCGCGAGGGGTGCCGTGGGGGCGCCCAGTTCCAGGATCAGCTCGTCCCGGGCCCCGGCGGTGAGCGCGTGCACCAGGAACTCGCGGTTGACGGCGACGTGGTGCTGATCGTCGTCGCCGTCGGCGCACACGATCACGGTCCCGTCCGCCGCCACCCTGAGCACACTGAGGTCGTACGGCTCACCGCCCGGTTCACGCGTCTCGCCCGCGCGCACCGGACCGGCCTCCAGCGCCCGGCGGAAGGCCGCCGTGCCGACCCGGACCCGGCGGCCGGCCGGAAGGTGGACGAGGCGACGGTAGTCGGGGAACTCGTGGCCGATGCTCCGGCCGGACGTCTGCCGGTCCCCGCTCTCCAGCGTGACCCGGTCACCGTCCACCCCGAGCTGGACGGACTCCTGGCCGGTCAGCAGCGCCCGCATCGCGTCGGCGAGCGGCAGAGCCACCGTGACCTGCGTCCGGGGCCCGTCGTGCCCGGTGGTGCGTACTGCCGCGACCGCCATCCGGTAGCGGTCGGTGGCCACGAGGCGCAGTTCGTCCGCCTCGACGTCGAACAGGATCCCGCCGAGCATCGGCAGCTCCGCGTCGGTGCCGGCGGCGAAACGCACCGCGTCCAGCGCGGCGGCCAACTCCGGGGCGGGAACGGACAACCGGACGGTGGCGGTGGCCGTGCGGAGTGAGGTCATGGGGTCTGTCTCCCTGTGGTCGAGTAGCGCTCGGAGCGTGGAGAACTCGCCGCGGGCAGCGGACAGCCCCAGATCCAGCCGGCGCAGGTGCGCTTGGAGGAGCCCCCGCACCAGGTCCGTGTCCCGACCGGCCCAGCCGGCCAGCACGAGCCGGATGTCGGCCAGCGGCATGCCCGCCCGGCGCAGCCGGGCCAGTAGCCGGGCCTCGTCCAGTTGTCCGGGTTCGTACCAGCGGTAGCCGCTGACCGGGTCCACCCAGGCGGGTGCCAGCACACCGGCACGGTCGTAGAACCGCAGCGCGCTCACGCTCAGTCCGCCGTCCCGCGCCATCTCCCCGATACCGCGCATCTCGTTCTCCACACCCGGAACTCTGACCCCTCGACAAGGTCGAGGGTCAACACCGCACGCGCCAAGCCGTCCGGCCCCTGCCCCGAGGACCACCGATCGCCGGCCAGTGATCGCTGAGCGCGCTCACGCCTCGACGCTCTGCTACATAACAGTTATTCTCAACAGGTAGGCAGCAGGCTCCAAAGTGATCGGCAGTTTTCGGCCTTAATACTCGACTATGAGGGTTTTCCATTGCCTCCGCTCTACCTAACGGGTATCTATAGATGGCCCTTGCGAGCCTCATCAGCCGTCGTCGTCTCACAGAACTCCAGCTCCCGCTTCCCCTCTCGGCTCCGCCCTGCGGACTCCTGCCAACCCCCAAGTGAGGTGGTCGTCGAATCATGTCTACTCCGTCATCGGGTGGCTCCGTGATGTATCGCCTGTTCTCCCGGCATGTGGCAGCGAACGCGGACAGGCCGGCGGTGCGTGACGACCGCACCGACCTGACCTACGGAGAGCTGTCCCGCCGGGTGGACGTGCTCGCCGCGGCGCTCAGGGAACGCTGCCCCGAACCCGGCGCGCGTGTCGGTCTCTACCTGGACCGCACCGCGGATGTCGTCCTCGCCGTGCTGGCCGTGTGCGCCGCCGGCCACACCTATGTGCCCCTGGACCCGGCGTACCCGGACGAGCGGCTGCGTTTCATGGCGGCCGACAGCAGGCTCTCCCTGGTCGTCTGCGACAAGGAGCCGCCCGCGGCGGCCGTGGCCGGGGAACTCCTGCGGCTGGACGCCGTGGACTGGTCCCGCGGCGGGCCGCCTGTCGAGGCCGCCGACACCGACCCCGACGGGGTCGCCTACGTCATCTACACCTCGGGATCGACCGGCCGCCCCAAAGGCGTCGAGATACGACGGAGCGGCGTCGCGGCGATGGTGGACGCGATGAGCCGGCGGTTCGAGTTCACCGGCGAGGACGTGTGGACGCTGTTCCACTCGTACTCCTTCGACTTCTCGGTGTGGGAGATGTGGGGGGCGCTGGCGACGGGCGGAACGCTCGTGGTGGTGCCCGCCGAGACGATGCTGTCGCCCCGGGACAGCGCCGAACTGCTGGCGCGGGAACGGGTGACGGTGCTGAACGTCGTCCCCTCGGTGTTCCGCTACCTGACGGCCGCGGCCGGGCGGTCGCCCCGGCCGCCGACCACTGTGCGGCGGATCATCTTCGGAGGCGAGGCCGTCGACGTGGAGGACATCCGCGCTTGGCGGCGCACGGTGAGCGCGACCTGCGAGTTCATCAACACCTACGGCATCACCGAGACCACGGTGTTCGTCAGCACCAAGGACCTGACCCGGGAGGTCCCGCCGACCGGGCCGGACGGCGGCGATTCGGCCGCGGAACTGGGAACGCCGCTGTCCGGCTGGCGGATCCAGGTCCTCGACGAGGAGGGCCGCCCGGTCGGCCCCGGTGGGACGGGCGAGATCTGGGTGGCCGGCGACGGGGTGGCGCTGGGATACACCGGCAGACCGGACCTCACCGCCGAGCGCTTCCGCACCCGCGAGAACGAGGACGGCGTCGAGACCCGCTGGTACCGCAGCGGAGACCTGGCCCGGCGGACCGGGGACCACACCTTCCGCTACGCCGGCCGGGCCGACAGCCAAGTCAAGATCAACGGTTTCCGCATCGAGCCGGGCGAGATCGAATCGGTCCTGCGCCGGCTCCCCGCGGTCGACGATCTGGCCGTGGTACCCGTGCGCAGCAGGATCGGCGGCATCGTCCTGACCGCCTTCTACGTCGCGCACGCGGACCCCCCGGCGGACGAACTCGCCTCGCGAGCCGCTGAGTTGCTGCCGCGTCACATGGTGCCCGGCCGTTTCGTCCGGCTGGACGCCCTGCCGCACACTCCGTCGGGCAAGACCGACCGGCGAGTGCTCGCGGAGCGATCGTGACCCGAGCCCGAAGGGAACGGACAGTGGGAACGACCACCCGCAACGCCCACAGCGACCCGCACCGCGAAAGCTTCCTGGAACACCTCTACCGGGGCAACTTCCGCTACGACCTGATCCGCGACTTCCCGGAACAGAGCCGGACGGACGCCGACCGAGGCAGTCACGTCATCGGCGAGCTGACGGCGCTGCTGCGCGAGAGGGTGGACCCCGAGGCCGTCGAAGCCGCGCGGCGCCTCCCCGACGGCCTCCTCGAAGAGCTGGCCGACCGGGGCTACTTCAAGCTCCAGACCGGCCCCGAACTCGGCGGACACGGACTGTCCCACTACAACATGTTCCGGGCGGCGGAGGCCGCCGCGCGCTGGTGCATGCCGGTGGCCTCCTCTCTCACCATCGAGAACACCCTCGGAGCCGGCGCCTTCCTCCCGTTCGCCCCCGAAGGCCCGCTGCGCGAGCTGCTGTTACGGCACGTCCGCGCCAACGGCCTGTCGGCCAGCGCGGACTCGGAACCGGCCGGCGCGGCCAACCAGGGCCGCTCCACGACCGCGCTGCCCGTTCCCGGCCAGGACGCCTACCTCCTCAACGGGCAAAAGGTCTTCGTGGGCCACGCCCCCGTGGCCGGCCTCGTGGGGGTCACGGCCACGGTGCGGGAGGGCGACCGGGACCGGGTACGGGAGTTCTTCGTCCACACCGACACCCCGGGTGTGACCGCCGGGCCGGGGCACGAGTACATGGGGCTCAAAGGCTTCCCCAACGGCCCGCTGCGCTTCGACGACGTGCTCGTACCCGCCGGCCAGATGCTCACCGAGCCGGACACCGGACACCAGGTGCGGATGACGGCCACCTCCGGCGAGCTGGTCGGCCGAGGCAGACTGCACATGATCGTGGCGCCGTCCCTGGCCGCGGCGAGACTCTGCCTCCACTGGGCCCGTGACTTCCTTGCCCGGCGCTGTGTCGACGGCCGGCCCCTGGGGGAGTACGAGGAGATCAGGCGTCAGATGGCGGACTCGCTCGCCGAGACCTTCGCCATCGAGACGGTCGCCCAGTGGTGCCTCCTCCCCCTGGACCAGGACCGGGACGTCAACCTGCGTTTCGAGCAGAACGTGGCGAAGAACATCGGCTCCGAACTCGCCTGGGACATCGTGGACCGCACGGTCTCCCTCATGGGGGCCGAAGGCTACGAGACGTCCGGCAGCAAGACCCGGCGCGGCGTCCCCGCGACGCCGGTCGAGCGGCTCATGCGGGACCTGCGGAGCATGCGGATCTCCGGCGGCGTGGACTTCCAGATCGACAACTGGATCGCCCGTTCCTACATCCTGACCTACTACTACCCCGGACCTGACGGCGCTGCCGCTCCCGGGGCGGACCTGCCCGTGCCCCCCGTGCCCCCCGCGGCCACCGCGTCCGAAACCGGGGCCGGGTACCTGAGCGACCGCAACACCGAGCACCTCGGGACGGTCGCCGCGGAGATCCGCGCGTTCGGGCACACCTGCGCGGAACTGGCCCGCGCGCACCCCGACCGCTCGGCGCTGCTGGAGAAGGAACGCACCCTCATCCTCCTCACCCGGCTGGCGCGGGAACTGCTCACCATGTCCCTCGTCCTGGCCCGCGCCGACGCCATGGCCGGGCAGGGGGACGACGCCGGGCAGAACCTGGCCGACCTCTACTGCGCCTCGGCCCGACACCGAGTGGCCGACGTCAAGAGGCGGCTGGCCACCGGCGACGCCGCTGATTTCGCCGCGGTGAGCGATGCCTGGCTCCAGGACCCGGCCCGCTCCACGACCGCCCAGGACACCGGTGCCACCGCGGGCCGCGACCACCGTACGGAAGGAGCCGGCGCGTGAACGGCACAACGGAGCGGATCCCGCTCTCCGTCGGCCAGGAGGCCATGTGGGTCACCTGGCGACGGGAACCCGAACAGTGGACCCACATCATGCCGTTCCCCTTCCTGGTGCACGGTGTCATCGACGTGGCCCGACTGGCGGCCGCCGTCGCCGCGGTCGGCCACGCCCACCCGCAGATCCGGGGCAGAGTCACCACCGGTGCCCGGGGACCGGAACTCGACTGGTCGGACGCTCCGGGCATCCCCGTCCGGGAGTCGACCACGTCGCTCCGCCGGGACGAGGCCGTCCGCCGTGCCTGGCAGGTCCCCTTCGACCTGCGCCGCGGTCCGCTGGCCCGGGTCGACGTGCTGCGCGGACCGGACTACACGGTGGTGCTCCTCGCCATGCACCACCTGGTCTCCGACGGGGCGTCCACACTGATCCTGGTGGACGCGCTCCGGCGCGCCTACGCGGGCGAGCCCCTGCCGCCCGCGGACTCGCCGAGCGCGCTGACGGAGTACGCCCACCGCTCCCGCGCGCTGACGGACACCCCGGCGGGGGACGCCGCCCGCGCGTACTGGCGTCGCGCACTGGGGGACAGGGCGCCGCGGCGACTGCTGCGGCAGACCGTGGACGAGCCCGCCTACCTGATGCTCGGCGAACGGCTGCCGGCCGGCCTGACCGCTCGGCTCCGGGCCCGCGCGGCAGAGCTGGGGGTCTCCTACGTCACCGTCCTGCTCGCCGCCTACCACGCCACCCTGCACCACCACAGCGGGGCGGACGACCTGCTGGTGTTCCTCCCCTTCCACGGCCGGACGGACGGAGCGCTGCGGGACCGGGTCGGCTACTTCGTCAACGCGCTGCCGATCCGGATCCGGACCGACGACCGTGACACCCACGCCGACCTGCTGTCCCGGGTACGCCGCGGGGTGAAGGACGCACTGCGCCACGGCGACCTGCCGCTGCCCGCCATCATGCGCGCCGCCGGCCTCACCGGTCCCGAGGCGTACGCCGACACTCACCAGACGGTGTTCCAGTACTGGCACGCGGGGCTGCGCGACGGTGTCGATCTGCGGCACGTGCCCCTGGACGCCCCCGGCGCGTCCGCCGTACTGAGCGTCCTCGACGTGGAGAGCGGCGCCGGTTTCCGCCTCGCCCTCGCGGTCCGTGAGGACAGCGCCGGAACGCATCTGCTGTGGAAGGACCCGGCCGGGGCGGTGGGCAGCACCCAGGTGGCGGCGCTGGCGTCCGGCTACCGGCGGGTGCTGGAGACCATCGCCTCCGATCCGTACGCGCCCCTGGCCGCCTCGGCGGATGCCGAGACGGAACGGAACCCGGCCCCCGCCGGGCCCGCGCCTCGCCCCGCCGCCAGGACGGCGCCGGTCCCGGCGGCCGGGACCGTGCCGGACGCCATGCGGCGGGTGTGGGAGGAGACGCTCGGCATCGAGGGCATCGACGACGGGGACTCGTTCTTCGAGCTGGGCGGGCACTCGCTCCTCGCCGAACAGCTCACCGTCGCCGTCTCCCGGAGATTCGGCCGCGAGGTCGCCCTGCGGACGCTGTTCGAGCAGCCGCGGCTGTCGGACTTCGCCGCGGCCGTTCTTCCGGCCCGGCCCCGGCCGGCCCCGCCCGCGCTCCCCGCCGCGTTCCCCGCATCGGCCTTCCAGCAGCGCGTCTGGCTCTCCGAACAGCTCGACACCGGCCAGGGCGCCTACAACGTGCCGATGGCCTGGCGGATCGCCGAAGGCGGCCTGGACCGCGCGGTCCTGACCCGGGCGCTCGCTCGTACGGTGGCACGGCACGAGATCCTGCGCACCGCGTTCGAGGACCGTGACGGAGAGCCGTGGCAGGTGGTGGGACCGCCCTGGGCGCCCGAGGTCGAGTCGGTGGATCTGAGCCGTCTGCCCGACCCCGAGCAGCGGCTGAGCGACTGGCTGCACGAGGCCGCCCGGCACCGCCTCGACCCCGCCTCGGGGCGGTTGCTGACCGCCGCTCTCATCGAGACGGGACACGGTGGCCAGGTGCTTTTCCTCTGCCCGCACCACTTGCTGTGGGACGGCGAGTCGACGGACATCTTCCTTCGGGAACTGGCCGCCGACTACGCCCACGCACAGGCGGCGGCCCCCGCGGCCCGGGAGGGGGAGCGGCCCGGCGTGTCCCTGCACCTGCGCCTGGGCCGGCTGCCCGAGGCGAGCGCGCTGGAAAAGGCGGTGGGCGCCGTCGTGGAGGCACACGAGGCCCTGCGCCGCACGGCCGCGCCGGAATCCGGCCCGGCCCCGCACGAGGCGGACGGCACACCGGCGGTGCATCCGGTGTGGTTCCCCCCGCGGACCCCGGCCGACACGTCCGACGCGTCCGAGGTGCCCGACCGGCTGCGGACGTGGGCGCGGGAGCCCTGCGACCCGCCGAACGGCCCGTTGTTGCGCCTCGCGGTGCTGCCCGGCCCCGGCCCGGGCGGCTGGCTCACCCTGGCAGGCCACCCTTCGGCGGTGGACCGGCGGTCGCTGAAGCTGGTGGCCCACCAGATCTTCCGCCTCCTCGACGGCGGCGGACCACCCCGGCCGAGCAGCCGTGCCGACTGGTACGACACGCCCTCGTGCCCTGACCCGGGGGCCGCCCTGGAGGCCCGCGCGGCCGTGCTCCGGCCCGCCGCCGAAGAACTGACGCTGCCCGGACGCCGCCCCCGGGACACGCACCCGGCGCGAGCCCCGTACGCGCCGGAGCGCGTCGGGTTCACCGCCGCCCCGGAGCAGGTGGTGCGGTCGGCGGCCGAGAAGCTCGGCCTGGGCTCGCAGGACCTGCTGCTGGCCGCCTTCGCCGCCCTGCTCGGGTGGTACACCGGCCGGCAGGACCTGCTGGTCGGCGTCCGGACGGACGGGCGAGCGCCGTCCGGCCGCCAGGTCGTCGGCCCGCTCGAAGAGGTGCTCCCCGTCCGGCTGCGGCCGGAGGCGGGCGTGGACTTCGCCGGGCTCGCCGCCCGCACCGCCGCCGACCTGGCCGAGGCCGTCGCCTGCCCGCGGGTCCCCCTCCGGGAGATGATGCGGCGCGTCGACCCCGCGGGCACCGCGGAGCGGGACCCCGCGGTCACCGTCCTCTTCGACTACGACGACGACGCCATGGAGACCGGCGGCGGGGCCGCGCCCGCGCCCGGTACCGACCTGGACCCCCCGGCCGGCGCCGGGCCGTACGACCTGGCGCTCGTGGTGCGACGCCGAGCCGGGCAGTTCGAGAGCGCCCTCGTCTTCGACGCGAGGTGCTTCGACGAGGACCGGATACGGACCATGGCCGGGCACTACGTCCGGCTGCTCGCACTCCTCCTCGACGCACCCGGTCGTCCGGTCGGCGAGGCCGAGCCCCTGACCGAGGCCGAGCGGCACACGCAGATCGCCGCGTGGAACGCGACCGAGGCCGGCTACCCGCAGGTGCCCGTGCACGACGTGATCCGCCGGCACGCCCTCGCCCGTCCGCAGGCCATCGCGGTGCGCGCGGGCCGGACCGAACTGACCTACCGTGAGCTGCTGGAAGGCGCGCAGGCCACGGCCAGGGGGCTGCTGGAGGCAGGAGTACGCCCCGGCGAGAGGGTGGCACTCCTGCTCCCCAGAGGCGTCGAGCAGGTCCGGACGATCCTCGCCGTCCTCCTCGCCGGCGCCGCCTACCTGCCGATCGATCCGCACACCCCGCGGGACAGACTCCGCTTCCTCCTCGCCGACTCCGCCGCACGCTTCGTGGTGGTCCCCGACGAGCAGACCGAACCCCACCCCGCACTGACCGGATACACCGGCCGGTCGCTGCGCGGCGCGGCGCTGAGCGCGGCCGGCGGCGACCGGGCGCTTCCCGCCGTTCCGCTCGACTCTCCCGCGTACTGCATCTACACCTCGGGCACCACCGGCCGCCCGAAGGGCGTGGTGATCAGCCACCGCAACCTGATCCGGCTGCTGCACAACGACCGGTTCCCCTTCTCCTTCGGGCCGTCGGACGTGTGGAGCGTGTTCCACGCCTACACCTTCGACGTCTCCGTGTGGGAACTCCTCGGAGGGCTGTCGCACGGCGGCCGAGTGGTCCTCGTCACCGAACAGCAGGCGCAGGACCCCACCCTCCTGCTGGACCTGCTGCGACGAGAGGGCGTCACGGTCCTGTGCCAGACCCCGTCGGCCTTCCGCGGCCTCCTGCGGGCCGAGCCGGGCGCCGCCGCCGTCCCCGACGCCCTGCGCTGTGTCATCCTCGCCGGCGAGGCGCTGCACCCCGCGATGCTGAAGACCTGGGCGCACGCCCGCCCCGGGATACGGCTGGTCAACATGTACGGCCCGACCGAGACCACCGTCTACACGAGTATCCACACGGTGACCCGGGCCGAGATCGACGCGGATCTGAGCGTCATCGGCCGGCCCCTGCCGACGACCACCCTGTACCTGCTGGACCGGCACTCCGGCCGCAGACTGCTCCCGGTCGGCGCGGTGGGCGAGATCCACATCGGCGGCGCCGGAGTCGCGGCGGGCTACCTCAACCGTGCGGACCTCACCGCCGAGCGCTTCGTGGACTCCCCGTTCGGATCCGGCACGCTCTTCCGCAGCGGTGACCTCGCCCACCACCTCCCGGACGGCTCGCTGCGGTTCCTGGGACGCGCGGACGACCAGCTCAAGGTGCGCGGCTTCCGCATCGAGCCAGCCGAGGTCGAGGCCGGCCTGCGCCGGCACCCGGCGGTCACCGACGCGGCGGTGTACGCCGAGGACGAGCGCCTGGTCGCCGTGGTGCAGAGCGCTTCCGCGCCGGCCCCCGAGGCGCTGCGCGCCCACCTGGCCACCCTGCTCCCCGAGTACATGATCCCGTCGCTCTTCAAGACGGTGACCGCGATGCCGCTGACCACGCAGGGCAAACGGGACGTGCGGGCCCTGCGAACGACCGCCGCCGGCGCCGCCACCCCCGGGCCCGCAGCGCCCCCCACGCCCACCGCGGCCGCCCTGACCGAACTGTGCGGCACCCTGCTGGGTGTCGGTCAGGTCGCGGCCGACGACTCGTTCTTCCTGCTCGGCGGCCACTCCATGCTCGCGGTTCGACTGGTCGGCCGGATCCGCGAGTCGTTCGGCGTCACCCTGCCGGTACGCGCCGTGTTCGAGCAGCCGCGCCTGCGTGACCTGGCCGACCTCATCGACCGCGAGTCGTCGGTCCCCGCCGAGGACGCCGTACGCGCGCCAAGGCCCCGGCACTCCCCGAACGATCCGCCCGCCGGTGCCTTCCAGCGCAGCGTGTGGCTCGCCGACCAGGTGGCGGGCGGCACCCGCTACAACGTCCCGCTGGCCTGGAAACTGACCGGTTCCCTGGACGCCGAGCGGCTGGCCCGGGCCCTCGCGCACCTGGTCGACCGGCACGAACTGCTGCGCACCGCCTTCGTCATGGAGACCGGCACCCTGCGTCAGGTGGTGCGCGAGCCCTGGCAGCCGCCCGTCGAAAGGCTCGACCTGAGCGCCGCACCGGACCCCGACGAAGAGCTGACGCGGTGGCTGACCGAAGCCGCGGGCCGTCCCTTCGATCCGGCCACCGGCCGCCTCCTGCGCACCGCGCTGGCCGACCTGGGAGCAGGACGGCAAGCACTGCTGGTCTGCCTGCACCACCTGGTCGTCGACGCCGGTTCCGTACCGGTCCTGCTCAGCGAACTGGAGCGCTGCTACCAGGCCGCGGGAGGGGGCCACCGCCCGCCGCCGCCGGCTCGGCAGTACCGGCATTTCACCGCCGCGCAGGAAGCGACCCGCCAAAGCCCCCGGTACCACGACGACCTGGCCCACTGGCAGAAGAAGCTGGTCGACGCCCCCGTCCGCACCGACTTCCCGGCACCGGCCCGCCCGGAGCCGGACGGCGTCGTACGCCTCGCCCTGCCCGCCGATCTGCCCGACCGGCTGCGCCCCTTGCTGACCGCGCACCACGCCACGCCGTTCATCGTCTTCTGCGCCGCCCTGGCCCTCGCCCTGCACCGCCGGACCGGCCGGCGGTCCCTCACCCTCGGCACACCGGTGTCGACCAGGGACCCGGTGCGCTTCCGTGACCTGCTGGGCCCGTGCCTCGACACCGTGGTGCTGCGCTCGGAGGCCGGCGCCCCCGCCGGGACGCGGGACGACCTCGCCGGGGCGATACGCCAGATGCACGCCGAACTGCTGACCGCGAGGGAGCACCTGGCCGCTCCGTTCGACGACGTGATCGGCGGGCTGGAGCCCGACCGCGACCCCGGGCGGACGCCCTACGTGGACGTCATGCTGAACATGATCTCGTGGCCCGGCCGGCCCCCGGTGCTCGGCGGCCTGCCCCTCGAAGCCCACCGGCCCGAAGCGCTCCAGGCACGATCGCCCAAGTTCCCCCTCGTCCTGACCGTGGCGGAGCGCGCGGGGGAGCTGACGGCCCACCTCGCCCACCAGGGAGACCGGGTGGGGCACGCCGACGCCCAGGCCCTGGCCGACGAACTCGTGAGGCTGCTGACCACCTGGGCCGACGCACCGCCGTCGTCCCCCGCCCCGGCCGGTCCGCCCGTACGCCAGTACCGTGACCTGCTGGCGGCGCAGCGGGCTGCCCTCGACACCGAGGCGCACCGTGCCGACCTCGCCCACTGGCGGGCCCGGCTGGACGGCGCCCCCGTCCACCTGGGATTCCCGCTCCCCGCGAGGCCCGGTCCCGACGGGGTGGTGGACCTCCCGCTGCCGTCCCGGCCGATCCCCGCGCTGCGACCGCTGCTGGCCCGCCACGGGGTCTCCCCGTACATGATCGCGGTGACCTGCCTCGCGGCCGTGCTCCACCGGTGGAGCGCCGAGCCCGACGTGGTCGTCTCCAGTGAGATGAGCACCCGCGCCACCCCGGACTGCGCCGGGGTGCTGGGACCCTGCCAGAACACCGTGGTGCTGCGCTCGCGGATCGAGGACACCACGACCCTGCTCGACGCGCTGCACGCCGTCCGGGCCGAGGTGCTCGCCGCCTTCGAGCACGCCCGCACCCCCTTCGACGAGGTGGTGAGGGCCGTCAACCCGCCGCGTACGCCGGGCCGGGTGCCCTACGGCGACATCTCCCTGGAGTTCAGGACGGCCGCCGCGGCACCGCCCGCGCTCGGCGGACACGTCCTGCGCCCCATGGACCTCGCGCGCACCGGCGCCGGATTCCTCGGCAAGAGCGGTGCCACCGTGTCGCTGGTCCTGGACGGGGACCGGCTGACCGGCCGGATCGGGTACCGCGGCGACCGCTACCGGCGACAGGACATGGAGGACATCGCCGTCGCCTTCGGCCGCACACTGGAGAGTTTCGCGGACCGCCTGGCCGAGCCCGTGGCCGGCCGCGGTCCACGGGCCGCGACGCCCCCCGCCGGCCCGGACCCCCGGCCGGGTGCCGCCGATGAGCGCGGGCGGGGCTGAGGTGGCCGTCACCTCCCCGGACGGCACCCGGCTGAGAGGCCATCCGGTCCTGCGCGCCGTACTGCTCGCCGAGACGGTGTCCATCCTGGGCACGCAGCTCAGCACGGTGGCCACCCCGTGGCTGGTCCTCACCCTCACCGGTTCACCGGCGGCCATGGGCCTGGTCACGGCCGCCCAGTTCGCCGGCGTCGCCGTCTTCGGGATGATCGGCGCCTCCTGGGTGGCCCGGCTGGGACCTCGCCGGGTGATGGTGGGGGGCGATCTGCTCTGTGCCGCGCTGCTGGCCCTGCTGCCCCTGCTGCACGCGGTGGACCGGCTGTCCGTCGGCGTGTTCGCCGCGGTGATGTTCACCGTCGGAGCCACCTTCGCGCCGTACCTGGCGAGCCAGCAGTGCGTGCTCCTGGCCGTCGCCGGAACCGACGAGAGGCTTCTCACCCGGACCAACGCGGCGTTCCAGGCCGCCACTCGGCTGAGCATGCTGCTGGGCCCGCTGCTCGCCGGAGTGCTGATCGCGACGGTGACGGCGTCCCAGGTACTGCTCTGGGACGCCCTCAGCTTCGTGGTCTCCGCGCTGCTGCTGGGCCGCCGGTTGCCCACGACGACCGGCGCGGCGCCACCCCCGCGGTCCTCGTTCGGCACGGGGCTGCGCGCCCTGCGGTCGGACCGGCTGGTGCGGAGCTGGAGCCTCGGCCTGACCCTGAACGAAGTGGCCTGGCAGGCGATGTTCGCGCTGATCCCGCTCGTCACCCTGGCTCGGGCGGCCGCCTCCCCGGTGGCGGCCGGAGCCCTGCTCGCCGCCTACGGCGGCGGGACCCTGCTGGGATCGGTGGCCGTGGGCCGCGCGCTGCGCCTGGTACCGCCCCGAACCCTGGCCGCGGCCGGGCGGATCGGGTGCGCGGCCGTCTTCCCGCTCCTGTCGCTGCCCCTGGGCGTGAGCGCGACGGCGTGCTGCCTGGCGGTGACCGGCCTGCTCAACGGCGTCTCCCTGGCACCGGCCACCGCGGTGCGTCTCCTGCGCATGCCGGAACGCTCCCGGACCGAGGGGCTGACCGTGGCGACCGCACTGGTGCTGGCGGGCGGTACGGCGGGCTGGGCCCTGGCCGGTCCCACCGCCCAGTCACTGGGCCTGACCGCGGCCTTCGCCGCTCTGGCCGTCCTCCAGGCGGCCGCCGCCGTGCTCTTCACCTACGGCCTGGTCACCACCCGCGCCGAACCGGCGGCGCCGGCGGCGGGGACAGCGCCCGCGACACCCGTCCGCCCCCCGGACCGCGCCCACGCGGTCCGGGCGCACACCGACGTTCCGCCCACGGACGCCCGGCCGGAACAGGAAGGAACGGCATGACAGCCAACGACTCCGCACACTCCCGGGGCGCCGTCGCCGTGATCGGCATGGCCGGCAGATTCCCGGGATCCTCCACCGTGGAAGGGTTCTGGCACAACCTGGTGGCGGGCACCGAGTCCCTCACCGCACTGGACGACCGGCGCTCCTCCCGGCAGCCGGAGTACCGGCCGGCCTACGGGCTGCTGACCGACGCGGCGGCCTTCGACGCGGAGTACTTCGGTTACTCCCCTCAGGAAGCCCTGATCACCGACCCCCAGCAGCGGCAGACGCTGGAGTGCGCGCACGAGGCACTGGAACGGGCCGGTCACGGCGCCTCGCCCCGGCGCCCCACGACGGGTGTGTTCGTCGGCGGATCACACACCAGGTACGGCGAACGGGTACGGGCGCGGCTCGACGAGATGCCCTTCATCGACGCCTGGCAGGTCGCCCACGGCAACGACGCGGACTTCCTCAGCTCCCGCGTCGCGTACAAGCTGGGCCTGACCGGTCCCGCCGTGACGGTCCTGTCGGCGTGCTCCACCTCGCTCGTCGCCGTCCACCTGGCCGTCCGGTCGCTGCTGGACGGCGAGTGCGCCATGGCCCTCGCGGGCGGCGCGAGCGTACTGCCCGAAGCACCCTCGACCCCCTACGTCCCGGGCGGCGTCATCGCCCCCGACGGCCACTGCCGGCCCTTCGACGCCGCGGCGGCCGGCACGGTCGGAGCCGGCGCGGTGGGGCTCGTGGTGCTCCGTCCGCTGGCCGACGCGCTCGCGGCCGGCGACCACGTGCACGCGGTGATCCTCGGCTCGGCCGTCAACAACGACGGGCGGGACAAGCTGGGGTTCACCGCGCCCAGCGTGCCCGGCCAGGCCGCGGCCGTCCGCGCGGCACACCGCGCGGCGGGGGTGACCGCGGACGAGGTGGGCTACGTGGAGGCACACGGCACCGCGACCCCGCTCGGCGACCCCGTCGAAGTGGCGGCCCTCACCGCCGCCTTCCGCGAGAGCACCGAGCTGCGCGGCTACTGCCGGATCGGCTCGGTCAAGGGCAACCTGGGCCACGCCGACGCCGCGGCCGGCGTGGTCGGGCTGATCAAGACCGTGCTCGCCGTGGAACACGGCGTACTCCCCGCCAGCCTCCACTTCGACGAGCCCAACCCCGACATCGACTTCGAGTCCACCCCCTTCCGGGTCAACGCCACCACGGTCCCGTGGCGCACGCCGGACGGACGGCCACGCGTCGCGGGTGTCAACTCGCTCGGCCTCGGCGGGACCAACGCCCATGTGGTGGTCGCCCAGGCCCCGGCCGGCACCGGAACCAGCAGCGGCAGGCCGCACCAGCTCCTCCTGGTGTCCGGCAGGACACCGGCCGCGGCGGACCGGGCCGCGAGCCGCCTCGCCACCCACTTCGAGGACCACCCGGCGACCGACCTCGCCGACGCGGCCTGGACACTGCGCACGGGACGCACCCACCACACGCACCGGAGGTTCGCGGTCGCGGGCACCGCGGCCGAGGCCGCCGCGGCACTGCGGGCCGGCGGTCCGGCCGGCGGACAGGTGGAGCGGACGGAACCCGTACCCGTCTTCCTGTTCGCCGGCCAGGGCGGCCAGCGGACCGGCATGGCACGCGACCTGTACGAGCACGAACCGGTCTTCCGCCGGCACCTGGACGAGATCTGCGAACTGGCCGCCGACCCGCTCGGCCTGGACCTGCGCGCGGTGCTCTTCCCCGACGGCGAACGGGGATGCGGCCCGGCTTCACAGCACATGAACTCCATCGCCGTCGGCCAGCCCGCCGTGTTCGCCGTGCAGTACGCCCAGGCCCGCCTGCTGATGTCGTGGGGCGTACGGCCGGCCGCCGTCGCCGGCCACAGCCTCGGTGCCTACGCCGCGGCCTGCCTGGCCGGTGTCTTCGCCCTGCCCGACGCCGTACACCTGGTGGTGGAGCGCGGCCGGCTGCTCGGCTCACTGCCGGCCGGCGCCATGGCCGCGGTGAGTCTCCCGGAGGAGGCGGTGACCCGTTCACTGCCCGCGGGCCTGTCGGTGGGAGCGGTGAACGGACCCGGCCAGTGCACGGTGAGCGGCCCCGCCGCCCTGGTGGCCGACTACGTCCGTGCGCAGCGGGACCGTGCGGTGCAGGCCAGGATGCTGCGCATCGCCACCGCCGGGCACTCCCCGCTGGTCGAACCCGTCCTGGCGCGCTTCGCCGACTTCCTGGCGGGGACGGCCAGGGAGGAGGCGCGGCTGCCGATGATCTCGGACACCACGGGGGAGTGGGCGGACCCCGGCGCGCTGCGGTCGGTCGAGTACTGGGTGCGCCACCTGCGCCGCCCGGTACGGTTCGGGCAGGTTCTCGGCACGCTGTCCGCCCGTCCCGGCACGGCCCTGGTGGACATCGGTCCCGGCCGTACGCTGTCCACCCTCGCACGGCAGCACCCGGATTACCACGACGGGCAGTTGGTCGTGCACACCTCCCCCCACCCCGCCGAAGCCACCTCCGGCCTGGCCACGCTGCTGGGCGCCGTCGGACGGCTCTGGTCCCACGGCGCCCACGTGGACCTCGGCGCTCCGCAAGGTGACGAACGGCGCCGGCGGGTGCCGCTGCCGACCTACCCGTTCGAGCGCACCCGCTTCCTCGTCCCCGCCGTCACCTCCGAACGGCCAGACCGCGCACCGCGGCCGCTCGGGTCCTGGATCGACCCGCCGCGGGTACCGGAGGCGTCCGGTGACAGGGCCGAGGCGGCCGGCGGGACGGGCGGACCGGGCACCGGTGCGGAGCGGGACGGCACCGGTGCGGAGCGGGACGTCCTGGAGGCGGTGCTCGGCGCCTTCGGCAAGGCGCTGGGCATTCCGGACGTGGCAGGCCACGACGGGTTCCTCGATCTCGGCGGTGACTCCCTGGTGGCCACCAGACTCGCCGCCTGGGCGACCGCCGAGTTCCAGGTGTCGGTGTCGGCCGCCGACATCCTGAAGGCCGCGACCGCGGCCTCCCTCGCCCGGCTGATCCAGGACCGCACGGAAACGGCGGACACCCTCACCTCACTGTGGGGCGCCGGCGCCCCCGACGGGAGCACCCGATGACCGCCCCGCACCCCTCGGACCGCGGCCCGTGGGTCGTCGGCAGGACGATGCCCGGGGACCCCGCCCACGTCCTGTACTGCTTCCCCCACTCGGGCGGGCTGGTGGGCGAGTACATCCGCCTGGGCAGGTACCTGCCCGGTGTGCAGGTCTACGGGATCTGCCCGCCGGGCCGCGGCGGCCGCGCGGCGGAGCCACCCGTCGAGGAGATGCACGAACTGGTCGCCGCACTGGCGGACAGCGTCCGGTTCAGCGGTCCGTTCGCCTTCTTCGGGCACAGCCTCGGCGCACTCGTCGCCTTCGAGGTGGCCCGTGAGCTGCGCGCACGCGGTCTGACGCTGCCCACGAGACTGATCCTCTCGGCCTTTCCGGCGCCCCACCTGCCCCGGGCGGGCGCCCCCCTCGCGGAGCTGCCGGACCGCGAACTGGCAGCAGCCGTCGGCGGCCGCTACGGCGGAATACCGCCGGAAGTGGCCGACGACCCCGAACTGATGGCGATGCTCCTGCCCGCGTTCCGGACGGACTTCACCGTCCTGGAGAGGTACCGGCACCGGGCGCAGGCCCCCTTGCCGGTCCCGTTCGAGATCCTGGGCGCGGAGCAGGACACCGTCACGGCCGATCATCTGGCGCCCTGGGACCGGCACACCACCGGCCCGTGCCGGACCCACCGGTACGACGGCGGTCACTTCTACTTCCGCGACGCCCCCGAGGCGCTCGCCGGGACCCTGCGCACCGTACTCGGCTCCGCCACGGCGCCCGCCCCCGCCGGCGCGCCGGCCGCGGCGCGGTGATCCCCGCCCCGTTCCCCCCACCGACCGGCCGCCACGGAGAACAGGTGACTGCGATGTACGCACCCGGTGCCCACCACGACCGGAACCCGACCGTGCCAGAAGTGGAACCCCGCCCGGCGGTGCTGCCCGAGGCGGCGCCACCGCCGCCGAGAACCCTCCTCGGCATACTCCGGGAGACCGTTTCGGCCCACCCCGGACAGGCCGCCGTGGACGACGGCACCCGCAGGCTGACCTACCGCGAACTGTCCGCCGAAGTCGAGGCAGGCGCCCAGCGGTTGCGGACGCTGGGGATCGGCGTCGGTGACCGGGTCGGCATTCGGATCCCCTCGGGCACCGCGCGGCTCTACGTCGCGATCCTCTCCGTACTGGCCGCCGGCGCCGCGTACGTGCCGGTCGAGGCCGACGATCCCCCGGCGCGGGCGGAGCGGGTGTGGACCGAGGCCCAGGTGTGCGCGGTCCTCGAAGCCGGCGGGACGACCCGGCTGCGGGAGGGCACCCCGCCCCGTTCCGTCACCGGCGTCCCCGGACCGGACGACGACGCCTGGGTGATCTTCACCTCCGGTACCAGCGGCCGGCCCAAGGGGGTGGCGATATCCCACCGAGCCGCCGCGGCGTTCGTGGACGCGGAGGCCCGCGTCTTCCTGCCGACCGCGCCACTGGGGCCCGGCGACCGCGTACTCGCCGCCCTCTCCGTGGCGTTCGACGCCTCCTGCGAGGAGATGTGGCTGGCCTGGCGCCACGGAGCCTGCCTGGTCCCGGCTCCGCGCGTGCTGGTGCGGTCGGGAGCCGACATCGCCCCATGGCTCCGGGAGCGGCGCGTCACGGTCGTCTCCACGGTGCCCACCCTGGCGGAGCAGTGGCCGGACGCCGCCTACGCCGGCGTCCGCCTGCTGATCGTGGGCGGCGAGACATGCCCGTCGGCACTCGCCCGCCGGCTGGTCGCCGGTGTCGCCGCGGGCGGTGAGGTCTGGAACATCTACGGCCCCACCGAGGCGACGGTGGGCTGCAGCGCCGCCCGGCTCACGGCCGAGGACACCGTCCGCATCGGCCTGCCCCTGGACGGATGGCGGCTCGCCGTCGTCGACGCGAGTCTCCAGCGGGTCGGCTGGGGCGAGACCGGTGAACTCGTCATCGGCGGGGTCGGCCTGGGCAGATACCTCGACCCGGTCCTCGACGCCGAGCGATTCGCTCCCGCCCAGGGCTGGCCGCGGGCGTACCGGACCGGAGACCTGGTGCGCGCCGAGGAAGCCGGCCTGGTGTACGTCGGCAGGGCGGACGACCAGGTGAAGATCCGGGGCCACCGGATCGAACCCGAGGAGATCGCCGCCCTGCTGACCGCCCATCCGCTGGTACGCCAGGCACATGTGCGTGCCTTCGACGACGGTGACGGCCCGTACCTGGTGGCCTACGCGGTGACCGGCTCGCAGAACACGACGGAGCTGCGGTCGTATCTGGCGGCGAACCTGGCCACGGCGATGCGGCCCCGTTCGATCGTCCCGCTGGCCGCGCTCCCCCTGCTGGGCAGCGGCAAGCTCGACCTGGCCGGACTGCCGGCCCCCGCCCCGCAGACACCGGTGCGCATCGCGCCCCGGGAGGATCTGCCGGACGCCCCGGCAGCGGTGGAGGAGATCGTCACCGCGACGTGGTGCGAGGTGCTGAACGTCGCGCACGTGGACCGGGACGAGAACTTCTTCGACATCGGTGGCCACTCGATGCTCTTGATAAAGGTGCAGCGCCGGCTCTCCGAGAGATTCAACCGGCGCATCCCCGCCGTCGACCTCTTCGCATACCCGACCGTGCGCACCATGACCACCTATCTGAGCAAGGGGTGAGGTACAGAGGGCGAAGCAAGAGTGACAGCGATCACGGTCCCCTCCCGAAGGGTGCTGCGTAGGCTTGTGCGGTCGTCCAGCGAGACCAAGCGAGACCAAGCGGGACCAAGCCGAAGCTGCTCGTGCGTGCGACGCGTTGTAGGGTGTGGAAATAGCCCTTGACCTGCAAAAACGCAGGCAGGGAGCCTAGTGTGGGAGTTCCCGATGCTTCGTACCATGTTCAAGTCCAAGATCCACCGAGCCACCGTCACCCAGGCCGACCTGCACTACGTGGGTTCCGTCACCGTCGACGCCGACCTGCTGGACGCCGCCGACCTGCTGCCCGGTGAGCTGGTGCACATCGTGGACATCACCAACGGCGCCCGGCTGGAGACCTACGTCATCGAGGGCGAGCGGGGCTCCGGTGTGATCGGGATCAACGGGGCCGCCGCCCACCTGGTGCACCCCGGCGACCTCGTGATCCTCATCAGCTACGCCCAGGTCGACGACGTCGAGGCCAGGGCGCTGAAGCCGCGGGTGGTGCATGTGGACGCGGACAACCGCATCGTGGAGCTGGGCGCCGACCCGTCCGCGCCGGTGCCGGGCTCGGATCAGGAGCGCGGCCCGCACGCCGTGCCGGCCTGAGCCCGCCGCCGGCCGCCGGCCCCGGGCGGGCCGGGAGGCCGGGGAGGACCCGTCCGGGTCACACGGTTCTCCCGGGGAGCGAGGGGGAGGGCTTGGGGGAGCGGCCGCCGGGTAGGCGGGGGAGAAGTCCAGAGCCGACGCCCGACGATCCACTGGCCGGAGGACACCTGCCATGACGAACCCGTATCCGGACCCCGTCCCGCCCGGTCCCACCCCGGGCCCGGGCCCCCAGCCCCCGCAGCCCCCTCCGGGCCCCGGCCCGCAGCCGACGCCCCAGCCGCCGGGACCCGGGCCGCAGCCGGTGCCGCCGGGTCCGCCGGACCCCTCGCCCGCTCCGGTGCCGCCGGGCCCGGAGCCCGTACCGCACCCGGAGCCGGGACCCCCGCTGAGCTGACCGGCCGCACGCACACCGCGCCCCCGCGCGGCACACGCCGGGCGGTGACCGGACCCACCCTCCCGGTCACCGCCCGCAGGGTGCGTTCAGGCCGGCACCTCCGACCGGTCCCCGCCCCACAGCGTGTGGAACGCGCCGTCCCGGTCCGTCCTGCGATACGTGTGCGCCCCGAAGAAGTCCCGCTGCCCCTGGGTGAGCGCGGCCGGCAGACGCTCCGCGCGCAGCGCGTCGTAGTACGCGAGGGCCGCGGCGAAACCGGGCGTCGACACGCCTTGGCGCACCGCGGCGACCAGCACCTCGCGCCAGTCGTCCTGGGCGCCCGCGATCTCCCGGGCGAACGTCTCGTCCGACAGCAGGCTGGGCAGGTCGGGCCGGGTGCCGTAGGCCTCGCGGATACGGTCGAGGAAGGCCGCGCGGATGATGCAGCCGCCCCGCCAGATCGCCGAGACCGCGCCCAGGTCGATGTCCCAGCCGTACTCCTCGCTGCCCGCGGCGATCTCGTGGAAGCCCTGCGTGTACGACACGATCTTCGACGCGTACAGCGCCTGCTCCACCCGGTCGGCGAAGGCGGCCGCCTCCGACTGCGACAGCGGCGACGGCCGCGGCCCGGCCAGCTCGCGCGAGGCCTCCCGCAGCGCCGCGTGCCCGGACACCGAGCGGGCGAAGACCGCCTCCGCGATCCCGGACACCGGCACCCCGAGGTCGAGCGCGATCTGCACGGTCCAGCGGCCCGTGCCCTTCTGCTCGGCCTGGTCGACCACCACGTCCACGAACGGCCGGTCCGTCGCCGCGTCGACGTGCGACAGCACCTCCGCCGTGATCTCGATCAGATACGAGTCCAGGCGACCGGTGTTCCAGGTGCGGAAGATCTCCGCGATCTGCGCGGGGGAGTACCCGGCCACGTCCCGCAGCAACTGGTACGCCTCCCCGATGAGCTGCATGTCGGCGTACTCGATGCCGTTGTGCACCATCTTCACGAAGTGCCCGGCGCCGTCCGGCCCCACGTGCGTGACGCAGGGCGCGCCGTCCGACGCCTTCGCGGAGATCTTCTCCAGCATCGGGCCGAGCGACCCGTACGACTCCTTCGAACCGCCCGGCATGATGCTCGGCCCGTTCAGGGCGCCCTCCTCGCCACCGGAGATGCCGGTACCGACGAAGTGGATGCCCTTGTCACGAAGTTCCCGCTCCCGGCGCCGGGTGTCCGCGAAGTGCGCGTTCCCGCCGTCGATGATCATGTCGCCGGGTTCGAGGAGCGGGGCGAACTCCTGGATCACGGCGTCGGTCGGTTCCCCGGCCTTCACCATGATCACCAGGCGGCGGGGGCGCTCCAGCGCCGCCACGAACTCCTCGGCGGTCTCCGTCGCGACGAAGTCGCCCTCCCCGCCGAACTCCTCCACCAGCGCCTTCGTGCGCGAGGCCGTCCGGTTGTGGACGGCGACCGAGTAGCCGTTGCGGGCGAAGTTGCGGGCGAGATTGCGGCCCATGACCGCGAGACCCGTGACACCGATCTGCGCTGTTGTGCTCATGTGCGGGGGCTCCTCATCACCTGGATTCGAGTACGTCAGTATCGCTGCCCGACCATCCTGACGCGCCGGTACCTCGGCCGCATGTCAGTGAAGGCGGTGCGCCGAGGTGTCCTGCGGTACGCGCCGGAGGGCTCAACCGCTCACCGCGCGTGCGCCCCCGGCGCCCGGTGAGCGCTGAATCTCTGCCACTTCGCCTCCGTGCGCGGCCGGTACCCGTCTTGTCCTGTCCGGTTCGCAGCGCTTACTTTTGCCCCTCCTGACGCAGTGGCGAGGGGGAAGTCGATGGCCGTACGCGGCCGGCACCGCCGGTATCAGCCGAACAGGATCAACCGCGCTTCACTGACCGTGACGGCGGGCGGTGCCGGGATGGCGCTCCCGTTCATCGGCACCGGCACCGTGCAGGCGGCCGACGTGGAGACCTGGGAGAAGGTCGCCGCCTGCGAGTCCACCGGCGACTGGGACATCAACACCGGCAACGGCTTCTACGGCGGACTGCAGTTCACCCAGTCCACCTGGGAGGCGTTCGGCGGCGCCCGGTACGCGCCCCGCGCGGACCTGGCCACCCGGGACCAGCAGATCGCCGTCGCGGAGAGGGTCCTCGACGGGCAGGGGCCCGGCGCCTGGCCGGTGTGCTCGGCGCGGGCCGGACTGACCCGGGGCGGCGACACCCCGGACATCCGCCCGGCGGGTTCCGCGCGGGCGGAGGTGAAGGAGAAGAACGCCGCGAAGGGCACCGACAGTGCCGGGAAGAGCGGCGGGAAGACCGGGTCCGAGGGCCGGACCAAGGGGGGCGGCAAGGCAAAGGCCGAGGGGTCCGCCGCGGCGGACGTGCGGCCCCAGACCACCCCGCAGTCCCGGGCCGGCCGGTCCCGGACGTACACCGTGATCTCCGGTGACACGCTGTCGGGCATCGCGGAGGAAAAGCGGGTCCGGGGCGGCTGGCAGAACCTCTTCGACGCCAACCGCGGCGTCATAGGGAGGGACCCCGACCTGATCCTGCCCGGTCAGCGCCTGGCGCTGAGCGGCGAGGGAGCAGGGCGCACCACCGAGCGCGCCCCGGAGCGCGAGGCCGACCGCAAGACGGCGGAGAAGGAGACCGACCGCAAGGCGGGGAAGAAGACCGACCGCAAGGCGGCGGAGAAGAAGACCGAGCGCGAAGCCCCCTCGGCGAAGCCGAAGAAGCAGAGTTCCACGGCGAGCGACGCGAAGAAGGCGAGTTCCGGCCACGCCCTCGTGGCCCCCGTCGCCGCGGCCACGGGCACCGCCTACCACCAGGCGGGTTCCTCCTGGTCGAAGGGGTACCACACCGGCGTCGACTTCCCCGTGGTCACCGGCACGACCGTCAGGTCGGTCGCCTCCGGCCAGGTGGTCAGCGCCGGCTGGGAGGGCTCCTTCGGCTACCAGGTGGTCGTCCGGCACAGCGACGGCCGGTACTCCCAGTACGCCCATCTCTCGGCGATCTCCGTGCGGGACGGGCAGAGCGTGAGCGCCGGCCAGCGCCTCGGCCGCTCGGGGTCCACCGGCAACAGTTCGGGCCCGCACCTCCACTTCGAGGTGCGGACCGGGCCCGGCTTCGGTTCGGACATCGACCCACTGGCCTATCTGCGGGCCGGCGGGGTCAGGATCTGACCCGCACCCGGTGCCGGCCCGGCAGGGGCAGCGGGACGTACGGGCCGCCGTGGAAGACGCCGCCGTACAGGACGCAGTAAGGGGCCCGCGCCGCGGTTTCCTCCGCCGCGCCGGCCCCGCGCGCCGCCACCCCGGCCGCGTCGGTCACCTCCGCCGCGGCCGGCGCGGGCACCATGACCTTGCCGGGCAGCGGACCGGAGTCCGGCACCGCCCCCGCCCCCTCCGTACGCTCACCCTCCACCCGCGCGCCCCCCACCCGCGCGCTTTCCCCGCGCCCGTCCTCCGCGCGGGGCCGCTGCTCGTCCGTCGGGTCTTCCCGCCCCGCCTCCACCGCGTGCCGCCGTTCGTCACGGGGCGTCCGGTCCGTCGCGCCCGCGTCCTCCTCCTCCGGACGGGAGAGACGTTCCGTCGTCAGCAGGATCAGGCCGCCCGCGGCCACCACGCCGCAGCCCAGCGCCAGCGCCGTGCCGGCCGTGCCGTAGCGGAAGGTCTCGCCGAACATCGTGATGCCGACCGCGGCGGCGACCACCGGGTTCACCACCGTCAGCGTGGCCAGCGGCGCCGTGAGGCCCGCGCCCCGGTAGGACGCCTGCGACAGCAGCATGCCCGCCGTGGCCAGTACGCCGATCACCGCCAGGGACGGCGCGTCGGCCGTCGAGATCCCGTCGGACCAGTCGACCGCCACGGTCTTGGTGAAGACCGAGGACATGCCGAAGGCGATACCGGACGCGGTCGCCAGCAGCATGCTGCGCACGGCCGGGTGCCGGTGGGCCGCCCGGCCCGCGATCATCAGCGCCACGACCACCCCGGCGGTCACGACCGCCACCCCGATCCGCTGCGCGGTGTCCAGCGACCGTGACTCGGTCGAGCCGACCAGGGAGAGCAGACCCGCCAGTCCGACGGTCGCCATGATCGCGCCACGCCACGCCGTCGCGCCGGCCGCGCGTCCCACGAAGAGGGCGGCCATGGGCAGGGCGACCACGATCGTCAGCGCGCCCAGCGGTTGCACCAGGCTCAGCGGGCCGTAGGCGAGGGCCACCACGTGCAGCAGTCCGCCGAGGCCGTTCAGCGCGACCGCCGCCCACCAGCCGGGGCGGCGCAGCGGCGCGTACTGCCGGCCCGGCGAGGACACCGCGACCTGCTCCTGCACGATCGCCCCGCCCGCGTAGGCGACCGCGGACACGAGGGAGAGCACCACTGACAGCGCGAGGGCGCTCATCGGCGCCTCCTCTGCGTGGGGCGGGGGTCTGACCCGAGGGGCCCGGCCCGGCGCGGCGAACGGTCGGCATCCATGGCAACAGCCTGCCGCGCCGATTGCTTCCCGTCGTCAGTCCTGAGCACGCATTGGGTCCTACTGCCGATGGAGTACGCCGGGCGCACACTCCTCCCAGAGGTGGGTGGTGCCGGGGTCCGCCCGTACGTGCCGTCAGTACGTACTGTGGGCGTTTGCCCCGATCCTGGATTCCGCGCGCCACCGCTGCCTTCCCCGCCCCGCGTGCCCCGGGACCGCCACCGCCGCCACCGCCCGCCCCGCCCCGAGCCGGTTCCGACCCCTCGCGCTCTTCCCCCCGCGCCCCCCGTAGGTGACCATGAGGTGATCAGTCGTCGAGAGTGGAGGTTCCGGGTGCGTGTGGGACTGCTGACCCGGGAGTACCCGCCGGACGTCTACGGGGGCGCCGGCGTCCATGTGGAGTTCCTGGCCCGGGAACTCGCCGCCCTGGTCGACCTGGACGTGCACTGCTGGGGCGAGGCGTCCGGCGCCGACGCCGGCGGCGTGCTGCGCCACCGCCCCTGGGCCGCCCTCGACGGCGCCAACGACGCGCTGCGCACCTTCTCCGTGGACCTCGCCATGGCCGCCGCCCTCGAAGGCCGCGAACTGGTGCACTCCCACACCTGGTACGCCAACCTCGGCGGCCACCTCGCCAAGCTGCAGCACGGCGTGCCCCATGTGGTGACCGCGCACTCCCTGGAGCCGCTGCGCCCCTGGAAGGCCGAGCAACTGGGCGGCGGCTACGCCCTCTCCAGTTGGGCCGAGCGCACCGCCGTCGAGGCCGCCGACGCGGTGATCGCCGTCTCCGGCGCCATGCGCGAGGACATCCTCGGCTGCTACCCGGCGCTGGACAAGGACCGCGTGCACGTCGTGCACAACGGCATCGACACCCGCCTGTACCGCCCCGACCCCGCCACCGACACCCTGGACCGGCTCGGCATCGACCGGTCCCGCCCCTATGTCCTCTTCGTCGGCCGCATCACCCGCCAGAAGGGCGTGCCGCACCTGCTGCGCGCGGTCCGGCACATCGACCCGTCCGTCCAGGTCGTGCTCTGCGCCGGCGCGCCCGACACCCCGCAGATAGACCGGGAGTTCCGCGACCTCTTCGCCGAACTGAGCCGGGACCGCGAGGGCGTGCACTGGATACCGCAGATGCTGCCCCGCCCGGAGGTCATCCAACTCCTCACCCACGCCGCCGTCTTCGCCTGCCCCTCCGTCTACGAGCCGCTCGGCATCGTCAACCTGGAGGCGATGGCCTGCGGCACGCCCGTGGTGGCCTCGCGGGTGGGCGGTATCCCCGAGGTCGTGGCAGACGGCGAAACGGGGGTACTCGTCACCGTGGACGACGACTTCGAGGCGGGGCTCGCGCGCGCACTGGACTCGGTCATCGGCGACCCCGAGGCCGCACGCCGCATGGGCGAGGCGGGACGGGAGCGCGCGGTGGGCGAGTTCGGCTGGGACGCGGTGGCCCGCCGAACGGTCCGGCTCTACGAGGAAGTCCTCTCCGCCGGCAGGTCCTGAGGCGGCGCGAGTCCCCGGACGGAGCGACTTCCGAGGCGGCGGTGCAAGTACGCAAGCAGGCTTAGGCGGGCGGTCCAGGGGCAGGTGTGGGCCACCACAGCGAGGGTGAGGGGAGCGGCCATGCGTCGTGGAGGTCCTTCGGTGCTCGGAATAGTTCTGGCGGGCGGCGAGGGCAAACGCCTGATGCCCCTGACCGCGGACCGCGCCAAACCCGCGGTCACCTTCGGCGGCACCTACCGCCTGGTCGACTTCGTGCTGTCCAACCTGGTCAACGCCGACGTCCTGCGCATCTGCGTGCTCACGCAGTACAAGTCGCACTCGCTGGACCGGCACATCACCACCACCTGGCGGATGTCCAGCCTGCTCGGCAACTACGTCACCCCGGTCCCCGCCCAGCAGCGCCTCGGCCCGCGCTGGTACCTGGGCAGCGCCGACGCGATCCTGCAGTCGCTCAACCTCGTCCACGACGAACAGCCCGAGTACGTCGCGGTGTTCGGCGCCGACCACGTCTACCGCATGGACCCGCGCCAGATGGTCGCCCAGCACATCGAGTCCGGCGCGGGCGTGACCGTGGCCGGCATCCGGGTGCCCCGCGCCGAGTCCTCGGCCTTCGGGGTGATCACCCCCGGTTCCGACGGCCGGACCGTCGAGCGTTTCCTGGAGAAGCCCGCCGACCCGCCCGGCCTCTCCGACGACCCCGAGTGCGTCTTCGCCTCGATGGGCAACTACGTCTTCACCACCAAGGCCCTGATCGAGGCGCTCCAGCGGGACGCCGAGGACGAGACCTCCGTGCACGACATGGGCGGTTCGATCCTGCCCCAGCTCACCGACCGGGGCGAGGCCGGACTGTACGACTTCAGCGCCAACCACGTGCCCGGGGAGACCGCCCGGGACCAGGGCTACTGGCGGGACGTGGGCACCCTCGACGCCTACTACGACGCCCACATGGACCTGATCGCCGAGCGCCCCGCCTTCAACCTCTACAACCGGCAGTGGCCGATCTACACCTCCTCCGGGCAGCACTCGCCCGCCCGGTTCAACGCCGGCGGCATCGCCGGGGAGTCGATCGTCAGCGCGGGATGCCTGATCAGAGGGCAGGTCACCCGGTCCGTGCTGTCGCCGGGCGTGGTGGTCGACCCGGGTGCGGTGGTGCAGGGCTCGGTGCTCCACGACAACGTGCACATCGGCCGGGGCGCCGTCGTGCGCGGGGCGGTGCTGGACAAGAACGTCCAGGTGCCGCCGGGCGCGACGATCGGCGTCAACCCGGAGCGGGACGCCGAGCTGTACACCGTCTCCAAGGGCGGCGTGATCGGCCTCGGCAAGGGCCAGCGCGTCCCCTGACCGGAGGCCGGCCGCCCCCGCACAGCCCCGTCGCGAGAAACGGACGGGGCTGTTGTCGTCTCCCTGGACGCGCATCGGAATCCGTGTTGTCATGCATCTGCCGTTACATCGATGTAATCACCGGGCTTTCCCGCGAAGGAGAGGATCCGTGCGCATCAGACGACTCAGAGAACGAGCGACGTTACTGCTCGCCGCGGCACTCGGCATCGGCGTACTCACCGCCGCCCCCGCCGCCCCCGCGGCGCCTCCCGCGTCGGCGGCCGCCGCCGACGGGGCCGCGAGCGCGGCCGCCGCGCCGGCCGCGGCGGTCCAGGGACTGAAGGGCGAGTACTACACGCAATCGGCCCCCGGAGCCTTCGACTTCGACCAGCTCAAGGCCACCGGCTTCGACCCGCAGCTCGACTTCGCCGACCTGGAATCGCGCCTGCGGTTCGCGACCGGCCAGGCGGACGACGTCAGCGTCCGCTGGACCGGCAAGCTGGTCCCCGAGAAGACCGGCCCGCACACGTTCTCGATCACCGGCGACAACGGCTTCCGCCTCTGGATCGGCGGGCAGCTCGCCATCGACCACTGGGTTGACGACTGGGACCGCGAACAGAGCGCCGAACCGGTCGGCCTGACGGCGGGGCGGTCGTACGACATCAAGCTGGAGTACTTCGAGCACTACGGAGGCTCGAACCTGCACCTGCGCTGGACCGAGCCGGCCGGCGCCAAGCGGGCCGTCCCGCGCTCGGCGTTCCGGCTGCCCGACGGCTTCGACTACGACGGCGCCACCGCCGCCACGGTCCTCGGCACCGGCCGCACCCTGCGACTCGACTTCGCCCAGCCGCTCGCCGCACCCCCGGCCGGCCTCACCGGCCACCTCCGGGCGGTGATCGGCGGTGCCGCCTGGCCCCTCGGGACGGCCCGGCTCGACCCGGCCGACCCCAGCTCCGTCCTCGTCGCCCTCGACCAGCCGGTGGTCGGGAACAAGACCGGCACCGCACCCGGCACCGCGGAGATCCGCTACGACGGCGAGGGCGGTCTCACCACGGCCGAAGGCAACGTTGTCAACGCCTTCTGGACCAGCGGCCCCAACCACTCCACGCACGAGCTGCGCACCGAGTGGGCCGACGAGGTCGGGCCGGACAACGCGCTGCCCGACTACCCGCGCCCGCAGCTCACCCGCGCCGACTGGCGCAACCTCAACGGGCGCTGGCAGTTCGCCGCCGCCGAGGCGGGCGAGCGGCCCCCCGTCGGCCGGACGCTGACGGAGCGCATCCTCGTGCCCTACCCGGTGGAGTCCCAGCTCTCCGGCGTCCAGCGGCACGAGGACCGCATGTGGTACCGGCGCACCTTCACGGTCCCCGCCGACTGGCACATCGGTTCCGGCCGGCGCCTGCGGCTCAACTTCGGCGCGGTGGACTGGCAGAGCCAGGTGTACGTCAACGGCGTCGAGGTCGCGGCCCACAAGGGCGGTTACGACAAGTTCAGCGCCGACGTCACCGACGCGCTCCGGCCCGGCCGCACCCAGGAGCTGATCGTCGGGGTGTACGACCCGACCGACGCCGCCGACGGCGAGAACCCGCCGCTCGGCAAGCAGCGCCTGGACCCGAGCGGCATCTGGTACACGCCCTCCTCCGGCATCTGGCAGACCGTCTGGATGGAGCCGGTCGCCCGCGACCACGTCGACTCCCTCAAGCTGACGCCGGACATCGGCGCGTCCACGCTGACCGTGGAACCGCGGGGCGTGCGCGACGGCGTACGGATCACCGCGACGGCGTACGAGGGGCACCGCGAGGTGGCCACGGTCAGCGGACGCACCGGCACCCCGCTGACCCTGCGGATCGCGGACCCGCGCCGGTGGTCGCCGGACGACCCGTTCCTGTACGACCTGAGGGTCAGCGTCGGCGCCGACCGGGTCGGCGGCTACTTCGGCATGCGGTCCGTCTCCGTGGCGAAGGTGAACGGCACCCCGCGCACCCTGCTCAACGGCGAGCCGGTCTTCCTGATGGCCACCCTCGACCAGGGCTTCTGGCCGGACGGCCTGCACACCGCCCCCACCGACGAGGCCCTGGCGTACGACCTGAGGGCGCACAAGGAGATGGGCTTCAACTCGGTGCGCAAGCACATCAAGGTCGAGCCGGACCGCTGGTTCTACTGGGCCGACCGGCTCGGCCTGCTGGTCTGGCAGGACATGCCGGCCATGACGGCGGGCGTGAACCCGTCCACCGCCGCCCGCGCGGAGTACGAGCGGGAGATGAAGGAGATCATCGACGAACACGTCAGCAGCCCCTCGGTGATCATGTGGGTCACCTTCAACGAGGGCTGGGGCCAGTACGACGTCGGCCGGATCGCCGAGCAGGCGAAGTCCTGGGACCCGACGCGCCTGGTGAACAACCAGTCCGGCCTGAACCTCGGGGCCGACGGCGGGGCCGGCGACCTCATGGACGAGCACGGCTACCCCAGTCCCGCCCTGCCACCCCGGCCGGACGGTGAACGGGCCCTGGTCAGCGGCGAGTACGGCGGCCTGGGACTGGCGGTGCCCGGACACGCCTGGTCGGTCCAGCAGTCCTACGTGGACGTCGACCCGGCGACCTACACGGACGACTACCTCACCAAGCTGGCCGAGGTGCGCGCCCTGGCCTGCGCGGGCGGCAACGGCGCGGTCTACACCCAGATCACCGACGTCGAGGGCGAGCTGAACGGCCTGCTGACGTACGACCGGAAGGTGGTCAAGCCGGAGGTGGCGCGGCTCAGGGCGGCGCACGAGCGGCTGATCACCGACATCTCGCGGCCGGCCCCCGCGAACTGCGCCTGACCGACGGGCGGCCCCGGCGGACGCCTCCCCGCTCCCGCCGGACGCCGCACGCCGGCCGGCCGGGCCGGGGAGCGGCGCACCGCACACCCGCGGTGCGCCGCCCTCCCGGCCCCGGCGGCCACCACCCGCGCCACCCTTGACGAGTACACGCACAGTCCGAAGAATGGTCCCGCTCCGCTTTGACAACGTTGTCCGAGCCCCATGGAAGGCCCCCCGACATGAGATGGACCCCACGGCTGCGCGGAACGGCGACGGCCGCCGCGGCGGCGGCGCTCCTCGCCGGCGCGCTCGCCGTGCCCTCCGCGCAGGCGGCGGCGCACGACGGCCCGCTGACCGACCTCGTGAACCCGTTCATCGGGACCGAGAACGAGGGCAACACCTATCCCGGCGCCGCCGTGCCCTTCGGCATGGTGCAGTTCTCGCCGGACACCGGCCACAACGTCGGTTACGACCACTCCGACGACCACATCCGCGGTTTCTCCCTGGTCCACCTCTCCGGCGTCGGCTGCGGCCTCGGCGGCGACCTGCCCGTGCTGCCGACCACCGGCGACGTCACGGAGACCGACTACGCGAAGTACGCCGCCGGGTTCAGCCACGACGACGAGAGCGCGAGCCCCGGTTACTACCGGGCCGGCCTGGACAGCGGGATCGGCGCGGAGCTGACCGCGACCGCGCGCACGGGCGTGCAGCGCTACACCTTCCCGGCCACCGACAAGGCCAACGTGCTGCTCAACGCGGGCCAGTCGCTGCACAAGAACCTGCACACCGAGGTCGAGATCCTCGACCGCCGCACCGTGCGCACCGCGATCACCGGCAGCGGCTTCTGCCAGGACACCGAGCCGTACACGCTGTACACGGTCACCCGCTTCGACCGCCCGTTCGCCTCCTCCGGCACCTGGAACGGCGACACCGTCACCGCGGGCTCCGACCGCTCCACGGCGGACGGCGGGCGCAACGGCGCCTACCTGCGCTTCGACACCACCGAGGACCGGACGGTGGAGGCGACCACCGCCCTGAGCTACGTCGACGCCCCCGGCGCGGCCCGCAACCTCCGTGCCGAGGGCGGCCGTTCCTTCGACTCCGTACGCCACCGGGCGCAGCGCACCTGGGAGAACCGGCTCGACGACATCCGCGTCCAGGGCGGCGACGACACCCTGCGCCGCACCTTCTACTCGTCCCTGTACCGGTCGTTCCTCGCGCCCAACATCGGCAGCGACGCCGACGGCCGCTACACCGGCTGGGACCAGAAGGTGCACCGGGCGAAGGGGTTCACGTACTACCAGAACTGGTCGCTGTGGGACACCTACCGCACCCAGTCCCAGCTCCTCTCCCTGCTCGCGCCCCGTGAGGCCCGCGACATGGCGATCTCCGTCATCAGGGTCGACGAGGAGAGCGGCTGGCTGCCCAAGTGGGGCTACGGCACGGTCGAGACCAACATCATGACCGGCGACCCGGTGACCCCCTTCCTCACCAACGCCTACCAGCAGGGCCTGCTCAAGGGGTACGAGGAGCGGGCCTACCGGGCGCTGCGGAAGAACGCCGACGGGGTGCCGTCCGCCGACTCGCCCGCGGTGGGCCGGGAGGCCAACCGCGAGTACCTCACCGACGGCTTCGCCCCGTACGTCAAGGGCCGCCCGCACGCCAAGCCGGGCGACTCCGACTACGACCACGGCGCCTCGGCCACCCTGGAGTACGCGCTGTCGGACGCGATGCTCGCGCGGATGGCGGACGACCTCGGCCACGAGCGGGACGCCGAGCGGTACGCGGACCGCGCCCAGAGCTACCGCCACGTCTTCGACCCCGCCACCGGCTTCTTCCGCGCCCGGGACGCCTCCGGCGCCTTCACCGGACCGGCCGACCCGGCGCGGAGCGAGGGCTTCCACGAGGGCACCTCCTGGCAGTACCAGTGGCTCGTCCCGCAGGACCTGCCCGGCATGATCGACCTGATCGGCGGCACCGACGCGGCGAACACGCGGCTCGACTCCTTCTTCGCCTACGACCAGCTCCTGGAGGACCCCGCGGGCACCGCCCGCGAGGTGTGGGTCAACGGGCCGTACGACTACTACAACGCCGACAAGTACAACCCGCAGAACGAACCCGACCTCATCGCCCCGTACACCTACCTCTCCACCGGGCAGCCCTGGAAGACCACCGACGTGGTGCACGCGGCGCTGACCCTCTTCACGGACACGCCGACCGGCATGACCGGCAACGACGACCTCGGGACCATGTCCGCCTGGAACGTCCTGTCGTCGATCGGCGTCTTCCCGGTCCAGCCCGGCTACGACACCTGGGGCCTGTCCACGCCCGTCTTCGACCGGGTCGACCTGACCCTGGACCGCCGCTACCACCCGCGCGGCGCCCTGACCGTCACCGCGGCCGGCACCTCGGACACCGACCGCTACATCCAGTCCGCCCGCACGGACGGCAAGGCGTACCCGCGGACCTACCTCACCACCGACGCGCTGCGCTCGGTGCGGACGCTCGCGTTCACCGTCGGCCCGCGGCCGTCCGGGTGGGGCACGTCGGCGCAGGCGGCGCCACCCGCCCTGAGGTGATCACGGTCGCCCCGTGAGCCCCGCCCCGCGCAAGGGGCGGGGCTCACTCCGGCGTCACCTGTGCGCAGCGTGATCGCACTCGACCGTGATCGAACGCGGCGGCGGTGCCGAGCACGGCCCGCGGGCCCTGATCCGGACGGTTTCGCCAGCGGGCCCACCGCTCGCGTAAAATCCCGGCTTGCGAAAGCGGACGCGAGTCGGAGCGCCGCGAGCGACCAGGGAACGGCAGCGGCGATGACGGTGACACAGGACGGTTCGGCGACCACGGACGACGAGGTGACCGCGTCCGCGTACGGCCCCGGGATCGACCCCGGGCGGCTGGCCGTCTGCCTCGGCGTACTGGAGGAACTCGACCGGATCGAGGTCGACCACCCCGACGCGATCGCGGTGCGCCGGGCCACCTCGCACATCTACCGGACGGTCAAGCAGCGCCGCCGCCAGGAGCGCCGGGCCGCCAAGACGGCCCACGACAAGGCGGTCACCGAGGCCACCGCCACCGGGTCCGCCGAGCGCATCGACGACGAGACCGAGGGCATCCTCCCCTCCTCCCGCACCGAGGAGGGGACCATCGCGGGGATACTCCAGCGCCCCCGCTCCTGCTACATCTGCAAGCAGCGCTACGCCGAGGTCGACTACTTCTACCACCAGCTCTGCCGGCGCTGCGCCGCCGAGAACCGGATGCGGCGCGAGGCCCGCGCCGACCTCACCGGCAAGCGCGCGCTGCTCACCGGCGGCCGGGCCAAGATCGGCATGTACATCGCGCTGCGGCTGCTGCGCGACGGCGCGCACACCACGATCACGACCCGCTTCCCCAAGGACGCCATCCGCCGTTTCAAGGCCATGGACGACTCCGCCGAGTGGCTCCACCGCCTGGCGGTCGTCGGCATCGACCTGCGCGACCCGGCCCAGGCCGTCGCCCTGGCCGACCAGGTCGCGGCACAGGGACCGCTCGACATCCTGATCAACAACGCCACCCAGACCGTACGCCGCCTGCCCTCCGCCTACGCCGCGCTGGTCGAGGGCGAGAGCGCCCCGCTGCCGGCCGGTGAGCTGCCCCCGCACCACGTGATCGGCGCCTTCGACTCCGGCGCGGTCGAGGCGCTGGCGGCGCTGCCGGCCGGGGTCTCCGGGCTCGACGCGCAAGCCGTGGCCGACCTCGCCCTGGTCGCCGGCAACGCCAGCGTGGTCCGGCACCGCGCCGGCACCGCCATCGACGCGGGCGGCCTCGTCCCCGACGTGGTCGACAGCAACACCTGGGTGCAGACCATCGAGCAGATCTCCCCGGTCGAGCTGCTGGAGACCCAGCTCTGCAACTACACCTCGCCGTTCATCCTCATCAGCAAGTTGCGCCCGGCGATGGCCGAGGCCGCCCGCGAGGCGTCCGCGAAGCGCGCCTACGTCGTCAACGTCTCCGCCATGGAAGGCGTGTTCGCCCGCGGCTACAAGGGCGCCGGCCATCCGAACACCAACGCGGCGAAGGCCGCCATGAACATGGTGACGCGGACCAGTGCCCAGGAGATGTTCGAGGCCGACGGCATCCTGATGACCTCGGTCGACACCGGCTGGATCACCGACGAACGCCCCCACTACGACAAGCTGCGGCTGGCCGAGGAGGGCTTCCACGCCCCGCTCGACCTGATCGACGGCGCCGCCCGCGTATACGACCCGATCGTGCGCGGCGAGGCGGGCGAGGACCTGTACGGCGTCTTCATGAAGGACTACGCGCCCGGCAAGTGGTGAGCCGCGGCCGGGCCGGTCAGTCGACGGCGCCCAGCCGCAAGTGGCGCGAGGCCACCAGTTCCAGCACCGGGCGCCAGTCCTCCAGGACACCGGCGTCGAAGTCGGCGCCGCGTCCCTCCGCCGCCGCCTCGCGGAGCCGGAGCGCGTCCTCGTCGGCCGGGGCGTCCGGGCGGGCCCGGCGCAGCAGGAGGCGGGCGACCCGGGCGCCGAGCAGCGGGCGGACGGCGTCGGCGGTGCGCGCCGCGCGGTCGGCCTCGTCGCCGGGCCACAGCAGCCGGCCGACGTTCTGCACCAGACCCGCCACCTGCAGCTCCTTGTCCGCGGGACGGCTGCGGCGCAGCAGCGCGGCGGTCCGCAGCGCATGGCCGTGCGGGTCACCGGGGCCGGCGCCGGGACCGGCGGTCTCCCGGGAGCCCCGGCAGGCGTACAGCAGGTCCATCAGCTCGTCGACGCTCCGCAGCTCCATGCGCCGGTCCTCCCGCGAGACAGCCCTTGCGCACGGCAGCAGACCATGACGAGCTTGCGGCCCGGCCAACGCCACCTGAACTGCCCCGCCGCCCCGCCCCCGCGGTTCGCGGACCGGCGCGACGCTGTCCGCCGAACGGGTGACGGACGCGGTGAACGACAGGTGACGGACGTGGGCGATGCCGGCTCAACTGCGCGCGGTACGAAGCGTGATGATTACCAGGAGTTTGCAGCGCCATAGAGCGGACTGCCGCTCATTTGGTTAATCTGGTCCGGACGGACAGCAGTACGGGTCCTACCCACACCCACCGGTCCGTCATGGGACGAGCCGGCGCACCAGCGGCCCGCTGCCCCGAGTTACCGGCGCCACCGCGACCGAACTGACTTTTTCGACTCAGATCCCAGCGGGCGTCATGTACCGGACAGCAGACTGGCCGGAGAGGCCCGAGGGTGACCCGACACATAAGGAGTGCGCGGTGACACCGGAAACGACGAATCGCGAGAAACGTCCCAAGGAACGCGCGGACCGAGCCGGCCGCAGACCCGGCGAGATCGGCAGCCTCGACGTGTGGGCCCGGTCCGCCCCCATCCGGCTCGCGGGCTACGAGGACGATCTGGCCGAGCCCCACATCCTGCCCAGCGTCGACTGACGCGACGGCATGGGCGTGACCCCGCACGCCCATGCCGGTCCGGTCAGGCGGGGGTCTTCCGCGCGGGCGCCGAGGCGGCCGCCGCCTGCCGGGCGGCCCGGGTGCGCGGCCCGAACACCGCGAGGACGAGGGCGCCCAGCAGCCAGCTCCCGGCGATGAAGAAGAACACGCTCTGGTAGCCGCTGTTGTTGTACAGCGCGGCGACCACCAGCGGCCCGGCCGCGTTGGAGAGCCGGCCCAGACCGTAGGAGACGCCGGTGCCCAGCGAGCGGCTGCGGGTGTCGAACAGCTCGGGCGAGTAGGCGTAGCCGAGGGCGGTGTAGCCGCGCTCGAAGAGGTTCACCAGGAAACCGAAGACGATGATGAGCACCGGGTTGAAGGTGAGCCCGTACAGCAGGCCGCACAGGGCGATCACCGTGCCGAAGGCGACCAGGCACCACTTGCGCTCGAACCGGTCGGTGACCAGGGCCGCCAGATAGGAGCCCAGTGGCGCGCCCACGGTGGTGAGGGCCACGTAGAAGACCGAGTCCTCGACGCTGAAGCCCTCCTTGGAGAGCAGGGTGGGGGCCCAGCTCGAGTAGCCGAAGAAGCCGATCGTCTGCGTCACCCAGACCACCGTCAGCAGCAGCGTGGGCATCAGGTACTTCCGCTGCAGCAGCAGCCGCAGCGGGGCCTTGGTCACCGGCGCCTCCGCCACCGGCGGGGCGGGTTCGGGCAGCGGCCCCCGCTCGGCGACGACCGAGGTCTCGATCTCCCGCAGCACCTCCTCCGCCTCGGCGTACTTGCCCCGGCTCTCCAGCCAGCGCGGCGACTCCTTGAGGTGCCGGGTGAACAGCACCAGCAGCATGCCCAGCGAGCCCCACAGGAAGACCAGGCGCCAGGTCCAGTCCTCCATCGGGACGACCGCGCTGGCGATCAGGCTGGTGACGGGGGTGCCGCAGATGCCGATGACGATGGCGTACGCCTGGTACCGGCCGCGCACGGCCGACGGGTACATCTCGTTGACGTAGATGACCGCCACGACCGTCATCGCCGACAGGCCGGCCGAGGTCAGGACCCGGAAGACGCCGAGGGAGACGAGGTCCCAGGAGAACACCGAGAGGAAGGAGAAGAAGCCGAAGAAGAGCGTCGTGTGCATCAGGGCGCGTTTTCGGCCCCAGCGGTCGGCGAGGGTCGAGGCGGCGATGGACCCGAGGAACATGCCGACGAACGACAGGGAGGTCACGTAGGCGACCTGGTTGACGCTGACGCCCCACAGGTCGATCAGCTTGGGCGCGGTGACGGCGAAGCTGTTGATGTCGGCGAACTCGAAGAAGTACGCGAACGAGACGGCCAGCAGGGTCGTCTTGTGGAACCGGGAGACCGGCAGCCTGTCCAGCCGGTTGAGAGCGTTGACGCGGTGCATGGTGGAGCCCTTGCCATTGGGGGGACGGGAGACGCTCAGCCGGCCTCGCCGGGCCAGTACAGGCGCATGGGGTTGGCGACGAGCAGCTTGTGCCGCTCCTCGGCGCCGGGGGCGATCAGCGGGACGTGGTCGACGAGCAGACCGTCGTCGGGCATGTGGTCGGTGAGGTTGGGGTGCGGCCAGTCGGTGCCCCAGAGCACCCGGTCCGGGAACTCCTGGACCGCGCGCCGGGCGAACGGCACCACGTCGGTGTAGGCGTGGCGCTCGCCGTCCAGGGCGGCGGGGCCGGTGACGCTGAGCCGTTCCGGGCAGCTCACCTTGACCCAGACGTCGTTGCCCGCGACGAACCGCAGGAACCGGGCGTACTCGGGGCCGTCCACCGGCCGGGTCACGTCCGGGCGGCCGAGGTGGTCGATGACGAGCGGGGCGGGCAGCGAGGAGAAGAAGCCCTCAAGGTCGGGCAGGTCGGCGCTCTCGAAGTACAGGACGATGTGCCAGCCCAGCGGGGCGATCTTCCGCGCGACGGTGCGCAGGTCCTCCTCGGGCGCGCTGTCGACCAGGCGGCGCACGAAGTTGAACCGGACGCCCCGCACCCCCGCCTCGTCCAGCTCGCGCAAGGCGGCCTCGGTGATGTCGGGGCGGACCGTGGCGATGCCGCGCGCGGTGCCGTCCGAGGCGCGTACGGCGTCCACCATCGCGGAGTTGTCCGCGCCGTGGCAGGTGGCCTGGACGATGACGTTCCGGCTCACGCCCAGGTGCTCGCGCAGGGCGAACAGATCGGCCTTGGAGGCGTCGCAGGGGGTGTACTTGCGCTGCGGCGCGAAGGGGAACTCCGCCTGCGGGCCGAAGACGTGGCAGTGGGCGTCGACCGTGCCCGGCGGGAGCCGGAACGCGGGCTTCGACGGGCCGGCGTACCAGTCGAGCCAGCCGGGGGTCTTGGGGGCGAGCGTGCTCATCGGGGTGGTTCCTTTCGCCGCGGCGGTGCCGCCCGCCGCGTGGTGCGGTGTTCCGGTGGTGCCTCGGGTCAGCGCCCCTGGCTCCTGAGCAGGGCGTCGAGCCGCGGGTAGACGGCGCGCGCGTTCCCCTCCTGGATCGCCGCCCGGTGCCCGGCGGGCAGCTCGGCCGCCTCCACGTAGCGCCGGGTGTCGTCGAAGTGGAAGCCGGTGCACGGGTCGAGGTCGCGGACCGCGCCGATCATCTCCGAGGCGAAGAGGACGTTCTTCGCGGGGACGACGTCGAGCAGCAGGTCGATGCCGGGCTGGTGGTAGACGCAGGTGTCGAAGAAGACGTTGCCCAGGACGTGTTCGGTCAGCTCCGGCTTGCCGAGCGCCATCGCCAGGCCGCGGAAGCGGCCCCAGTGGTAGGGGACCGCGCCGCCGCCGTGCGGGATCACCAGCTTCAGGGTGGGGAAGTCCCGGAACAGGTCGCCCTGGACGAGCTGCATGAACGCCGTGGTGTCGGCGTTGAGGTAGTGCGCGCCGGTGGTGTGGAAGGCGGGGTTCACGCTGGTGCTGACGTGCACCATCGCCGGTATGTCGTACTCGGCCATCTTCTCGTAGACCGGGTACCAGGAGCGGTCGGTGAGCGGGGGCGCCGTCCAGTGGCCGCCGGAGGGGTCGGGGTTGAGGTTCAGCGCGACGGCGCCGTACTCCTCGACGCAGCGGGTCAGCTCCGGCAGGCAGGTGGCCGGGTCGACGCCCGGGGACTGGGGGAGCATGGCGGCCGTCGCGAACCGCTCCGGGTAGAGCCGGCTGACCCGGAAGCACAGCTCGTTGCAGATCGACGCCCACTCGGCGGAGGTCTCGAAACCGCCGACGTGGTGGGCCATGAAGGAGGCCCGGGGGGAGAAGACGGTCAGGTCGATGCCGCGCTCGTCCATCAGCCGGAGCTGGTTCGACTCGACGCTCTCGCGGATCTCGTCGTCGCTGATCACGAGGCCGGCCCGGGCGGGGGCGGCGGCGGGGTCGCCCAGTGCGGCGATCTGCCGCTCGCGCCAGGCCGCCAGCGCCGGGGGAGCGGTGGTGTAGTGGCCGTGGCAATCGATGATCATCGTCGTTCCTGACTGCTGTGAAGGGTCGCCCCGGAGTGTGCGACGAGGCGCGGAGCAGGATTCAACGTAACGGCCAACGAAATTGTTGACAATAGTGTGACGGGAAAGTTTCCGAGCCGGGCGCACGGCCCGGTCGCGCCCGCGCGCCGGGTGTGTGACTCGCGCGCGTGGTTGTCGAACCCGCCCGCCGGACGGACGCTGGACGGGTGACCCCGTGCCCCCGACCACCACGGAGCATCCCGTATGCATGACGACCGCAGCCTGGTCGAAGGCCGTCTCGGGCGGGTCCTCGACGAGCGGGTCCGCCCGGCCGTGTACCCCGACTCGGTGCCGCTGGAGGTCGCGGTGTGGCACGCCCCGGGCGAGCCCGTGCCGGTCGCCGAGGGGCTGGCCGCCGTCCCCGAGCCGATCGAGGTGGGCGCCCGCTGGGGCGCGCCCTGGGGCACGAGCTGGTTCCGCGTCACCGGCACCGTCCCCGCGCGGTGGGCCGGCCGGACCGTCGAGGCCCTCCTCGACCTCGGCTTCGACGAGAACCTGCCCGGCTTCCAGTGCGAGGGCCTGGTCTACCGCCCCGACGGCACCCCCGTGAAGGGCCTGCACCCCCGCAACCAGTGGGTGCGGATCGGCGCCCCCGTCGAGGGCGGGGAGCGGGTGCTGCTGCATGTCGAGGCCGCCGCGAACCCCGTCGTGCTCGGCCCCCGCCCCTTCGTGCCCACCCCGCTCGGCGACCGGCACACCGCGGGCGACGCGCCGCAGTACACCCTGGCCCGGATGGATCTCGCCGTCCTCGACGAGACCGTCCGGCAGCTCGTGGCGGACCTGGAGGTGCTGGGTGAGCTGATGGCCGAGCTGCCGGCCGACTCGCAGCGCCGGTACGACCTGCTGCGCGCCGTCGACCGGGCGCTGGACGCCCTCGACCTCCAGGACGTGAACGGCACCGCGGCCCGCGCCCGCGCGGCGCTCACCGGCGTCCTCGCCGCCCCCGCCGCGGCCTCCGCCCACCGGATCAGCGCGGTGGGGCACGCGCACATCGACTCGGCCTGGCTGTGGCCGCTGCGCGAGACCGTGCGCAAGGTCGCCCGCACCGCCGCCAACATGACCGCCCTGCTGGACGACGAACCGGAGTTCGTCTTCGCCATGTCGCAGGCCCAGCAGTGGGCGTGGGTGCGCGACCACCGGCCCGAGGTGTGGGCCCGGGTGAAGAAGGCGGTGGCCGGCGGGCGGTTCGTGCCGGCCGGCGGGATGTGGGTGGAGTCCGACACCAACATGCCCGGCTCGGAGGCGATGGCCCGGCAGTTCGTGCACGGCAAGCGGTTCTTCCTCGACGAGTTCGGCATCGAGAACGACGAGGTGTGGCTGCCCGACACCTTCGGCTTCGCGGCCGGCCTGCCGCAGATCATCCGGGCGGCCGGTTCGAAGTACCTGCTGACACAGAAGATCTCCTGGTCGCGGACGAACCGCTTCCCCCACCACACCTTCCGCTGGGAGGGCATCGACGGCACCCGGATCTTCACCCACTTCCCGCCCGTCGACACCTACAACTGCGCCATGACCGGCGCCGAGATCGCCCACGCGGCCCGCAACTTCCGGGACAAGGGCGTCGCCCGGCACTCGCTGGCCCCCACCGGCTGGGGCGACGGGGGCGGCGGCACCACCCGCGAGATGGTCGCCAGGGCGGCCCGCCTGCGCGACCTCGAAGGCTCGGCCACCGTGACCTGGGAGACCCCGCGGGCCTTCTTCGAGCGGGCCGCCGCCGAGTACCCCGAGCCGCCCGTCTGGGTCGGCGAGCTGTACCTCGAACTGCACCGCGCCACCCTCACCAGCCAGGCGCGGACCAAGCAGGGCAACCGCCGCGCCGAGCACCTGCTGCGCGAGGCCGAGCTGTGGGCGGCCACCGCCGCCGTGCGCACCGGGCACGCCTACCCGTACGAGGAACTCGACCGCCTCTGGAAGACGGTGCTGCTGCACCAGTTCCACGACATCCTGCCCGGCTCCTCCATCGCCTGGGTGCACCGCGAGGCCCGGCGGACCTACGAGCGGATCGCCGGGGAGCTGGAGGCGATCATCGGCGCCGCCCAGCGCGCGCTGGCAGGCCGGGGCGGCACCCCGCTCGTCTTCAACTCCGCCCCGCACACCCGCGACGGCGTCCCGGCGGGCGGCGCCCGCACGCCGGTGCGCGAGGGCGCGACGACACTGACGCCGCGTCCGGGCGGCGGACACGTCCTCGACAACGGCCTGCTGCGGGTCGGGATCGACGCCCGCGGGCTGGTCGTCTCCGTCCGAGACCTCGGGGCCGGCCGGGAGACGGTCGCCCCCGGCCGGGCCGCCAGCCTCCTCCAGCTCCACCAGGACCTCCCCAACATGTGGGACGCCTGGGACGTGGACGAGTTCTACCGCCACACGGTCACCGACCTGACCGGCGCCGACGAGGTCGCCCCCGGCGAGGACGGCGCCTCGGTGCGCGTGGTGCGCTCCTTCGGTTCCTCCCGCGTCACCCAGGTGCTGACCCTGGCGCCCGGGGAGCGGCGGCTGGAGGTGGCGACCGAGGTCGACTGGCACGAGACGGAGAAGTTCCTGAAACTGGCCTTCCCGCTCGACCTGCACACCGAGCGGTACGCCGCCGAGACCCAGTTCGGGCACTTCCACCGCCCCACCCACACCAACACCTCCTGGGAGGCGGCCAGGTTCGAGGCGTGCAACCACCGCTTCGTCCACCTGGAGGAACCCGGCTGGGGCGTCGCGGTCGTCAACGACTCCACCTACGGCCACGACGTCACCCGCACCGTCCGCACCGACGGCGACCGGGGCACGACCACCACCGTCCGGGTCTCCCTGCTGCGCGCCCCGCGCTTCCCCGACCCGGAGACCGACCAGGGCCTGCACCGCTTCCGGCACGCCCTGGTCCCCGGCGCCCGGGTCGGCGACGCGGTCCGCGAGGGCTGGCGGATCAACCTGCCCCCACGGCACGCCACCGGCGCCGGCGAGGTCGCGCCGCTGGTGACGGCCGACGACGACGCGGTCGTGCTCACCGCCGTGAAGCTGGCCGACGACGGCAGCGGGGACGTCGTGGTCCGCTGCCACGAGGCGCACGGCGGCCGGGCCCGCGCCACCCTCACCGCCGGCTTCGCGGTGGCCGGCGTGACCGTGACCGACCTGCTGGAACGCCCGCTGGACGAGGAGCCGGCGCCCGAGACCGACGGCGACCGGATCACCGTACGGCTGCGGCCGTTCCAGTTGACCACCCTGCGGCTGAGGCGGGCGGCGCGGCGGTCCCGGCCGGAGGAAGGAGCGGAAGTCATCGGATGACTTGCCGTGTCAGTAAGTTCGCCAACTGGCACATAGCAGACATTACGCGATGCCTGAGGGTGTCGGTGACGTCAAGTGGTCTGATAAATATGCGGGAACTGGTCACTCTTCCCCGAGGAGCCGCGTGCCCGCCACCGACGCCCGCGTCATCGCCGTCGACACCTACGACATCCGGTTCCCCACCTCGCGCGAGCTGGACGGCTCGGACGCGATGAACCCCGACCCGGACTACTCGGCCGCCTACGTCGTGCTGCGCACCGACGCCGAGCAGGCCCCGCGCGGGCACGGCTTCGCCTTCACCATCGGGCGCGGCAACGAGGTGCAGGTCGCCGCGGTCCACGCACTGCGCCCCCATCTCCTCGGGCGGTCCGTCGACGCGCTGTGCGCCGACCCCGGCACGCTCTACCGGGACCTGGTCGGGGACAGCCAACTGCGCTGGCTGGGACCGGAGAAGGGCGTGATGCACATGGCGATCGGCGCGGTCGTCAACGCCGTCTGGGACCTGGCGGCGCGGCGGGCCGGCAAGCCGCTGTGGCGGTTGCTCGCCGACGCCGAGCCCGAGTGGCTGGTCGGCCAGGTCGACTTCCGTCACCTCACCGACGCGCTCACCCCCGACGAGGCCCTGGAACTGCTGCGCCGGGGACGCGCGGGCGCCGCCGCGCGCACCGACCGCCTGCTGGCCACCGGCTACCCCGCCTACACCACCTCCCCGGGCTGGCTCGGCTACGACGACGACAAGCTCACCCGCCTCGCCGTCCGGGCCGTCGCCGACGGCTTCCGGCAGATCAAGCTCAAGGTCGGCGCGGACCTCGACGACGACATCCGGCGCTGCCGCGCCGCCCGCGCCGCGATCGGCCCCGGCGTACGCCTGGCGCTCGACGCCAACCAGCGCTGGGACGTGCCCGAGGCGATCCGCTGGACCAACGCGCTCGCCGAGTTCGACCCGTACTGGATCGAGGAACCCACCAGCCCGGACGACGTGCTCGGCCACGCGGCCGTCCGGTGCGGCGTGGCCCCGGTGAAGGTCGCCACCGGCGAGCACGCCGCCAACCGGATCGTCTTCAAACAGTTCCTCCAGGCCGGCGCCGTCGACATCGTCCAGATCGACGCCACCCGCGTCGCCGGCGTCAACGAGAACCTCGCCGTCCTGCTGCTGGCCGCGAAGTACGGCGTCCCGGTCTGCCCGCACGCCGGCGGCGTCGGCCTGTGCGAACTCGTCCAGCACCTCGCGATGTTCGACTACCTCGCCCTGACCGGCACCACCGAGGACCGGGTCATCGAGTACGTCGACCATCTGCACGACCACTTCCTCGACCCGGTGGTGATCCGCGCGGGCCACTACACCGCGCCCACCGCACCGGGCTTCTCGGCGGCCCTGCGGCCCGAGTCGATCGCCCGCTACACCTACCCCGGCGGCACCTTCTGGACCGCGGACGCAGCCGCGAAGGCAGCCGCCGAGCGGGTGGGAGGGCGGGCGGCATGAGCGACTTCGCGGGCCTGAGGGCCCTGGTGACGGGCGGCGCCGCCGGCATCGGCCGGGCCACCGCCGATCTCCTCGCCGCGCGCGGCGCCGCGGTCGCCGTCCTCGACCTCGACGTCCCGCGCCTGCCGGGGCCGCTCCTCGCCCACCGCGCCGACGTCACCGACGACGCCTCGGTGCGGGCGGCGGTGGACGCCGCCACGACGGCCCTCGGCGGCCTCGACGTCCTGGTCAACAACGCGGGCATCGGCGCGCAGGGCACCGTCGAGGACAACGGCGACGACGAGTGGCACCGGGTCTACGACGTCAACGTGGTCGGCATGGTCCGTACCAGCCGCGCCTGTCTGCCGCACCTGCGCGCCTCGGGCCACGCGGCGATCGTCAACGTCTGCTCGATAGCCGCGACCGCCGGGCTGCCGCAGCGGGCGCTCTACAGCGCCACCAAGGGCGCCGTGCAGGCGCTCACCCTCGCCATGGCCGCCGACCACGTCCGCGAGGGCATCCGCGTCAACTGCGTCAACCCCGGCACCGCGGACACCCCGTGGATCGCCCGGCTGCTCGCCCGCGCCCCCGACCCGGCCGCCGAACGCGCCGCCCTGGCGGCCCGCCAGCCCACCGGCCGGCTGGTCGCCGCCGACGAGGTCGCGGGCGCCATCGCCTATCTGGCCAGCCCGCTCTCCGGCGCCACCACCGGCACCGCACTCGCCGTCGACGGCGGCATGCAGGGCCTGCGGCCGCGTCCGGCGGGCCGGTGAACACGCCCGGCGGCACCGCGGCCGGCCGGCTGGCCTTCGGCGCCGCCGCGCTCGGCAACCTCTTCACCGAGGTCGGCGAGGAGCAGGCGCACCGGGCCGTCACCGCCGCCTGGCAGCGGGGCGTGCGCCACTTCGACACCGCCCCGCACTACGGTCTCGGCCTCTCCGAACGCCGCCTCGGCGCCGCCCTGCGGGACCGGCCCCGCGACTCCTACACCCTCTCCACCAAGGTGGGCCGCCTGCTCGTACCGGCCCCGCCCGGCACCGGCGACGACCGCGCCCACGGTTTCGCCGTGCCGGCCACCCACCGCCGGGTGTGGGACTTCAGCGCCGACGGTGTACGCCGCTCACTGGAGGCCAGCCTCGGCCGGCTCGGCCTGGACCGGGTGGACGCCGTCTACCTGCACGACCCCGACGACCACGCCGAACAGGCGTTCCGGGAGGGCTATCCGGCGCTGGAGAGGCTGCGCGCCGAGGGCGTGGTCCGGGCGATCGGCGCCGGCATGAACCGGACCGGGATGCTGACCCGGTTCGTCCTGGACACCGACGTCGACGTGGTGCTCTGCGCCGGCCGCTACACCCTCCTCGACCAGAGCGCGCTCGACGACCTGCTCCCCGCCGCGCTGGCCCGCGCCACCCGCGTCGTCGTCGGCGGCGTCTTCAACTCCGGCCTGCTGGCCGCCCCCGCGCCCGGGGCGACGTACGACTACACGGCCGCCCCCGCCGGACTGCTGGAGCGCGCCCTGCGGCTGAAGTCCCTCGCCGAGCGCCACGGCACCACGCTGCGGGCCGCCGCCCTCGCCTTCAGCGGCGCGCACCCGGCCGTCGCGAGCGTCCTGGTCGGCGCCCGGTCGGCGGCCGAGGTGCACGACTGCGCCGACCAGCTCGCCGTACCGGTACCCGCCGCGTTCTGGCGGGAGCTGAAGCGGACCGGGCTGCTGCCCGACCACGCGCCGGTCCCCGCCTGACCCGCGTCCTCAGCCGCCGCACCGGCCGGCCAGCCGCGTCGGCGGCAGGTACTCCCGCACCTCGCTCCGCTCCCAGCAGGCACCCGTCTCCCGCAGCTCCCGCCACGTCGTGTACCGGTAGCGGAAGAGGCGGGCCCGGATGTGGCGGGGCGGCGCGTGCGGCGGGAAGGGGGAGCGGCGCAGCAGCCGCAGCGTGTCCCGGTCGTTCTCCAGCAGCCGCTCCACCAGTACGCCGAACCAGGTCCCGGCGTAGGCGGGCGACAGCGCGGCGAACCACATCATCCAGTCCAGCCGCAGATGGTAGGGGGCGAACTGGCGCGGCCAGCGCCGCGGATCACCGGGCTTGCCCTTGAACTCGTACTCCCGCCAGTCCCCGTCCGCGCGCGGCACCTCGTCGGCGGTGCCCTCGATCACCACCTCGTACCGGACGCGGCTGACGCTGCCGAAGGCGCCGTAGCTGTTGACCAGGTGCAGCGGGTCGAAGGAGCGGTTCATCACCTGGCGGCGGGAGAGCATGTTCCGCACCGGGCGACAGCTCAGCGCCACGAGCAGCGCGGCCACCGCGAGGACCACCACCTCGAACCAGCGGGGCGCGGCGGACACCGGCGACGGCGGCGGACCGGCCGGGAACCGGACCGCCGACAGGGCCAGGACGACGGTGAGCCAGTTCAGCCAGGAGAAGTTGCCCGACAGCACCAGCCACAGTTGCGTGACGATCATCAGCGCGGCGGCGGCCGTGGCGACCGGCTGCGGGGTGAACAGCAGGAACGGCACCACGAGCTGGGTGACGTGGTTGGCGGCGGCCTCGACGCGGTGCACGGGGCGCGGCAGACGGTGGAAGAACCAGCTCAGCGGGCCCGGCATCGGCTGGGTCTCGTGGTGGTGGTCCAGGCAGGTCAGCCGCCGCCAGCAGGCGTCGCCGCGCATCTTGATCAGCCCCGCCCCGAACTCCACCCGGAACAGCAGCCAGCGCAGCAGGAACAGCACGACGACCGGTGGCGCCACCTCGTCGTTGCCGAGGAACACGGCGAGGAAGCCGGTCTCCAGCAGCAGCGACTCCCAGCCGAACCCGTACCAGGTCTGCCCGACGTTGACGATCGACAGGTACAGCGCCCAGGGCAGCAGCCACAGCAGCATGCCGCCCCACAGCGGCAGCGCCGAGTCCGCGCCCGCGAGCAGCGCCACCGCCACCGCGCACCCCGTCCAGGCGCAGCCCGCGAAGAGCCGGTCCGAGTAGCGCCACTGGAACAGGCTCGGCGCCCGCCCGAACGGCACCCGCGCCACGAACCGGGGCACCGGCAGCATGCCGCGCTCGCCGATCAGCGCCCGGAACTGGCGGGCGGCCGTCAGGAACGCGACCAGGTACACGGCGGCCAGCGCCTTCTGGCAGACCAGCCGGCTCAGCCACTGATCGGGGGCGGTGAACCACTCCACGGCCGTACGCTCCTTCGCTCGTGCGTGGGACGGAGTGAAGCAGACCTCGGTTTCCGCGCGGTGATCGTCCGCGACCGAGTACGACTGAGTACCACCGATTAGGGCTGACCATAAACGACCGAGTCGAAGAATCGGACAAATCCTGGCAAGGTAGCCCCATGGTTGATCGGGGAGCGAGCGCCCTGTCACTCCCGGACGACTGGCCCGCCCACCCGGAACCGATCCTGGCGCTCAACCGCATGGGCAGCTTCGACTGGGACCTGGAGAGCGGCCTGTTCCACATGGACGCCCAGGCCCACGAGGTCTTCGACCTGCGTCCGGAGGAGTTCGACGGCCGTCCGGAGAGCCTGTCCGCACGCATTCCGCGCGCGGAGGGCCTGCGCCTGGACGCCCTGGTCGCCCAGGCCATCAAGGACGGCAGCGAGAACTACGGCGCCTACTTCCGGCTGCGCTGCCGCGACGGCCACCTGCGCTGGACCCACACCCAGGGCTACATCCGGCGCGACCCGACCGGCCGGCCCCGCCGCATCGTCGGCATCGTCCGCGACGCCACCCGGGAACTGAGCGAGCTGGAGGGCCGCCGCGAGCGGGCGGCCCAGGACGAGGCGCGGCGCCGGCAGACCAGCGTCGTGGAGATCACCACCGCGGCCCTGGCCCACGCCCGCACCGTGGACGACGTCACAGACGTCCTCAGGGACACCAACGGCCTCACCCGCCTGGGCGCCACCAGCCTCGTCATGGGCCTCGTCGAGGCCGGCCGCATCCGGCTGATCTCCGACGGCCCCGAGAACAGCTTCGTCCCCGGCACCCGGATCACCCGGATCGACGAGCCCTACCCGATGAGCGAGGTGGTCCGTACCCTCAGCCCGCGCTTCATCGAGTCGCCGGAGGAGTTCGCCGAGCGCTATCCGCTGCTGTGGCGGCACATCCCGCACCTCGACATCACCTCGGCCGCCTACCTGCCACTGATCGCGCAGGCCCGGCCGATCGGCGCCATGGGCCTGCTCTACAGCGACCGGCGCGGCTTCTCCGCCGAGGACCGCAACGTCCTCGTCGCCCTCGGCAGCAGCATCGCGCAGAGCCTGCAGCGGGCCATGCTCTACGAGCAGGAGATGGACCTCGCCGCGGGGCTGCAGCAGGCCATGCTGCCGCGCACCATCCCCAGCGTGCCCGGCTGCGACGTCGCCGTCCGCTACCGGGCCGCCACCATCGGCGGCACCCTGGGCCGCGACATCGGCGGCGACTGGTACGACCTGATCCCGCTGCCCGGCGCCACCCCCTCCGGGGGAGGCCGGGTCGGCGCGGTCATCGGCGACGTCCAGGGCCACGACACCCACGCCGCCGCGGTCATGGGCCAGTTGCGCATCGTGCTGCGCGCCTACGCCGCCGAGGGCCACACCCCGGCCACCGTGATGGCCCGCGCCTCCGTCTTCCTCCACGAACTCGACACCGACCGCTTCGCCACCTGCCTGTACGCCGAGGCCGACCTGACCACCGGGGTGGTCCAGGTGGTCCGCGCCGGGCACATCGACCCCCTGGTGCGGTACCCGGACGGCACCTGCCGCCGGGTGCCCGTCCAGGGCGGGCTGCCGCTCGGCCTGTCCGCCGAGTTCGGGGGCCTCGCCTATCCCGTGAGCACGCTCGAACTCGACCCGGGCAGCACCCTGGTGCTCTGCACCGACGGCCTGGTCGAGCGGCCCGGCGCCGACCTCGACGACGGCGTCCGGGCCCTCGCCGCCACCGTCGCCGCGGGCCCCGAGGAGGTCCGCGACCTCGCCGGCCTGCTCATCGACGAGGCGGAGCAGCGCGGCGGCGAGGACGACGTGGCGCTGCTCCTGCTGCGCCGCCGCGGCCAGGACGCCGCGCAGCCGGGCGGCCGGCTCCAGCAGCACGTCGCCCCCGGCGACCCCGAGGCCCTCACCGAGGCCCGGCACCTGATCCGGGCCGCCGTCCGGGCCTGGGGCGCCGAGGACCACGGCGACGAGATCGAACTGGTCGCCGACGAACTGATCACCAACGCCCTCATGCACACCGAGGGCGCTGCGATCGTCACCCTCCGGGTCCTCTCCGGCGCCGACCGGCGGCTGCGCGTGGAGGTCGAGGACTCCTCCAGCGCCCTGCCGCGCCGCCGTGAGGCGGGCGACTGTGGCGTCTCGGGGCGGGGCCTGCTGCTGGTCGAGACGCTGACCGAGGTGTGGGGGGTGGAGGCGCGCGGCGGCGGCAAGTGCGTGTGGTCGGAGTTCCTGGTGCCGCACCGGGAGGGGTGAGGGCGGGCGCACCGTCACGCGGGGTGGGGCCGGTGGCCCCGCCTGGCGTTGTCGGTGGCGGGTGGCACCCTGGACGTATGCCCGAACTGCCCGAGGTCGAGGCGCTCAGGGAGTTCCTGACCGAGCACCTCACCGGCCACGAGATCGTCCGCACCCTGCCCGTGGCGATCAGCGTCCTGAAGACCTACGACCCTCCGCTCACCGCCCTCGACGGCCACCGGGTGGCCGCCGTGCACCGGCGCGGCAAGTTCCTCGACGTGGCGACCGAGGGCGGCCCGCATCTGGTCACCCATCTCGCCCGCGCCGGCTGGCTGCACTGGCGGGAGCCGCTGCCCGACGGCCTCCCCCGGCCGGGCAAGGGCCCCCTCGCGCTGCGCGTCGCGCTGGAGACCGGCGCCGGCTTCGACCTGACGGAGGCCGGCACGCAGAAGCGGCTCGCGGTGTACGTCGTGCGCGACCCGCAGGAGGTGCCCGGGGTGGCCCGGCTCGGCCCGGACCCGCTCGCCGACGACTTCGACGAGGCGCGCTTCGCCGCGCTCTTGGACGGCGAGCGGCGCCGGCTCAAGGGCGCGCTGCGCGACCAGGCCCTGATCGCCGGGGTGGGCAACGCCTACAGCGACGAGATCCTGCACGCCGCCCGGATGTCCCCCTTCAAACTGGCCTCGTCGCTCACCCCCGAGGAGACGGCCACGCTGTACACGGCCCTGCGCTCCACCCTCTCCGCGGCCGTCGCCCGTTCCCGGGGGGTGGCGGCGGGCCGGCTGAAGGCCGAGAAGAAGAGCGGCCTGCGCGTGCACGGCCGTACCGGCGAGCCCTGCCCGGTGTGCGGGGACACCGTCCGCGAGGTCGCCTTCAGCGACTCCTCGCTCCAGTACTGCCCGACCTGCCAGACCGGCGGCCGGCCGCTGGCGGACCGGAGGCTGTCCCGGCTGCTGAAGTGACCCCGGGGCGGCCCGCCGGTCCGGCCCGGCGGCCCGGTCAGCCCGCGGGGAGCGTCACGAGGCGTTCCCCGGCGGCCGTCCGCACCTCCCAGCGCGCGATCTCGTGGGGATGCAGGGCCACGCCGCCGCGCACCGTGCTGGGCCGGGCGTCGCGCCGGGGCACGCGCCAGCTCGTGACGGTCTCCTCGGTGCCGTCGCGGCCGACGGCGACCAGCCGGCAGGAGCGGGGGCCCGCCGCGTCCTTGACCTCGACCCGCACGCCACTGCCCCAGGGCGCGTCCTCGGTCGTGACCCGCGCCCACACCCCCGACCGCTCGTCGGCCGCCGCGGTCCGCACCCCCGACCGTTCGTGGGCCGCCGCGGTCCGCACCGCCGGCTCGTCCTGCCGCAGGAGGAGTCCGGTCCCCGGCGCCGCCGCGCACACCAGCGCGGCCGTCACGGCCTGCCAGAGCCTGCGCCGCCCGGCCCGCCGGGCCGCCGCCACCCGGTGCAGCAGGCGGTCCAGCAGTCCGGGACCGGGCCGGGCGAAGGGAGGCACGGCGGGCGGGGTGGCCACCCGGTACAGCGTCAACTGCCGTGCCGGCGGACCGAACTCGGTGACCGCGACGGTGCAGCGGGGGCACTCCATGAGGTGGTCCTCGAACCGGAAGGCGTCCGCCTTGTCCAGCACGCCGAGCGCGTAGGCGCCGGCGTCGCGATGGCTCTCCAGGGACCTCATCTTCGCATCCTCGTGATCCTCGTGATCTGGTGCCGCCGGCCGCGGGCGGGGGGCGTGTCGCCCCCACCCGTACGCGGCGGACCGCGGAATCACTCAAGCGCCCGGCTCCGATTCACGCTCCGGCGTGCTCCGGCGTGCGCCTCAGAAGAGGTGGATGGCGAGATGCCCCAGCGGGAGGCCGAGCTGCCAGGCCGGGGTCCACACCTTCGGGCCCTCGTCCTCGCCGGTCCCCGCGGCGCCGCCGGGCACCGCGTTCAGGTCCGGCGCGAGCAGTTCGGTCTCCTGGAGCCAGCGCCACGCCGCGCGGGCCAGAGCGAGGTCGGGCGCGGGCGCGTCACCGGTGGCCGCCCCGGCCGCGGCCTCGGACAGCCGCTCGCGCACCCAGTCCTGCCACGGCTGGTCGTAGGCGGTGAGCGACAGCCAGGTCTCCAGATGCGAGACGACCTGGATGCCGCTGAGTTCGCCGTCGGTGTCGGACAGGAAGACGGTGAGCGCCAGCGCGTCCCGGCCGGCCCGGAACTCGAAGGACGTCGGCGGCATCAGGTCGCCGCTGCGCAGCAGCTCGTCGGCGATGTACTCGGCGTACAACCACGCCATGGGGACGACCAGTTCGTCCCCGGCGCCGCCCTCCGTGCTCTCGTGACCTCTGTCCAGCATCCCTTCCTGCCTTCCTCCGGTGCGTGCGCGTCGCCCCACCCGGGCCCCGCGAGGGGCCCCGTCCGGAACACGGATGAGGACAGCCGATTACCCCGCGGGGGTCCTCGGCAAGGCGCTTTACGGAGGCTTGACCCAAGCGCCGGTTTCAGTGCAGGTCGGCGGCGTAACCCGGCAACACTCCGCGCAGGGCGCGCAACGCGTAGTACGCGCGGGACTTCACGGTACCGGCCGGAATGCCCAGGGCCGCCGCGGCCTCGGCCACACTCGCCCCGTGGAAGTACACCAGCACCAGGACGTCACGGTGGTGCGGAGTGAGAGTCTTCACAGCCTCCCGGACGTCGAGCGCGGCGGCGGCCCGCTCGGCGTGATCGGCGCAGGCCGGGGCGTTGCGCAGCACCGCGTCGCCGACCTCGGCCGGCCGTGCCTGCCGGGCCCGCCGCGCGTCGATCGCCAGCCGCCGGGCCACGGTGAGCAGCCAGGGCCGTACGGAGTCGAAACCGCCCGCGCGCAGCGCCTCCGGATGCTGCCAGGCGCGGACCAGCGTCTCCTGCGCCAGGTCCTCGGCGCGCTGCCGGTCGCCGTCGCACAGCCGCAGCAGCAGCGCGAAGAGCGGCCGGCCGTGCTCGCGCTGGAGGGCGGCGAGCTCGTGCTCGGCGGTCGTGTGGGTGAGGGTGGTTCCGGCCGTCATGGCCGTATGGCATCGCAGGAGGCGGGCCGGGGGACAGGGCGTGCGCACGGATGTGCGGCGGACGGTCGATCGCGTCGATGAACGGTTCGGTGAACGGTCGCTTCCCCTCCCGCGCGCACGCCGGACGGGCTAATGGGCGTGTCGCGGCGGGCTTCCGAGACGCCCGACTCCCTTACTTATCTGTGTGTAGATCATACTTTTTTGTCCGGGCGTGACCACAGCGGGGTGAACGAATGATCACACGCGGCCGACTGGTGGCCCTGGCCCTGACCGTCGTCCTCAGCGCGGGCGCGGCCTGCCAGGCCCGCGACCACCACCCGCCGCCGGGCCGCCCGGCCCCGCCGCCCGAGGACACCGGCGCCTTCACCCTGGTCGCCTCCGGCGACGTGCCGCCCTACCGCTCGGTCATCGACCGGGCCCGCTTCGACGCCGGTGCCACCGGCCACGACTTCCGCCCGATGCGCGGCAACCGGTCGACCCTCGGCCGGGCGCTCGCGCGGGGCGCGGCCAAGGACGGCCTGCTGACGGGGGAGTAGCGGACGCCGCTACGGCACCACCGTCACCGGCCAGCGGCCCGCCTTCACCAGCCGCACCGCGACGGACCCCACGATCCGGTGCCCGGCCTGCTCGGAGGCGCCCACCACCACGGCGTCCGCCTTCAGCTCGTCGGCCGCCGCGCACAGGCCGCTGTAGGGGTCGCCGCGGAAGGTGTGGAACTCCCAGCGCACCTCGAATATCCCTTTGACGGTCTCGGCCGCCTCCCGGATGTGGGCCACGAGTTCCTCGGCGATCTCGTCGGTCGTCTCCGCGACCGGCGCCCCGAGCGCCGCGCCCCCCGCCAGCATCGGCTGTACGTACACGACGGCGAGCAGCGCCCGCTGCCGTCGCGCGAGGCCCCCGGCGTAGGCCGCGGCCCGTAGCGAGGAGTCGGACCCGTCCACGCCGACCACGATGACCTTCGGGCCGTCCGTGCCGCGCTCGAACTGAGAGCTGTGCTGCTGTTCCGTCACGCGGCGAGGTTATCGGCCCCGCGCCGGCCACCGGCTTCGGGGCACCCGGAGACCTGCGGCGGGACCCGGCCCGGCCGGCCCCGCGGCCGCGGCAGCCGCTGCGCCGGGCGGGTGGATTCGTGCCGCCGCTCCGGTGCTGTACTGGTGCGCCCGTCCGCCACCGGGCGACTGATGAGTCATGAAGAAGGATCAGTTGCTCACGCGGCGCCGCGCGCTGCTGGCCGACGCCGCCGCCGCGGGCGCGGCCTCGACCGCCGGCGTGCTCGGCGCGCTCGACGGGACCGACCCGGTACCGGTCCCCGCCGCCGCTCCCGCCCCGGGCCCCCCGGCGCGCCGCGCGCTCCGGCCCTCCGCCTACCGGCTCCAGCCCCTGACCGGCTACGGTCCGCCGCGGGCCTCCCTCGCGCGGACCCCGGTCCGCCGCGAGCCGCTCCTGAGCGTCTCCGGACGCGGCCGCACCATGGTGCTGACCTTCGACGACGGACCCGACCCCCGCTACACCCCCGACATCCTCGACACCCTGGCCGCCTACGAGGTGCGCGCGATGTTCTTCGTGTGCGGGGAGATGGCCGACGACAACCGGGACCTGCTGGCCCGGATGGCCGACGACGGACATGTGGTCGGCAACCACACCTGGTCCCACCCGCTGCTGACCGGCCTGTCCCGGCGCCGCATCCGCACCGAGATGGAACGCACCTGCGAGGTCGTCGACGCGGCGTACGGGGAGCCGCCCCGGTGGTTCAGGGCACCGTACGGGGCGTGGAACCGGGCCGCCTTCCAGCTCGGCGCGGAACTCGGCATGGAGCCGCTCGCCTGGACCGTCGACACCCTGGACTGGACCGCCCCCGGCACCCGCACCATCGTCGGCCGGGTCGAGGACGGCGCCGCCCCCGGCGTCGTGGTGCTCTCGCACGACGCCGGGGGCGACCGTTCGCAGAGCGTGCGTGCCCTGCGTTCCTATCTGCCGCGGCTCCTGGACTCCGGCTACCACCTCACCGTGCCCCGGCGGCAGCCCGCCTGAGCGACGTCCCCCGCCCGGCCGGGCGACCGCTTCAGCGGATCTCGGTCAGGCGGGCGAAGGCGACGACGTTCCCCGCGTAACCGTTCTGCTTGGAGAATCCGCCGCCGCAGGTGATGACGCGCAGTTCGGGACCGCCCTTGGAGGCGTACACCCGGTCGCCGGGGAAATCGTCCTTCTCGAAGACCTCGATGCCGTAGATCTCGAACACCGCGGTCTTTCCGTCCTCGCGGTCGATCTCCACCCCGTTCCCCGGTTTCAGGGCGCCGAGGCCGTAGAAGACGGCGGGCCCCTGCTTGTTGTCGACATGGCCGACCACGACCGCCGTGCCCTTCTCGCCGGGGGAGACCGCGCCGGTGAACCAGCCCGCCAGATTCGAGTCCTCCGGCGGCGGCGCCCCGACCCAGCCGTCCGCGTCCAGGCCCACCGGCATCATCGGCGCGTCGACCTGGATGCCGTCGATCCGGACCCGGCCGGGTACCGCGTACGGCAGCGGACGGGGGACCTGCACGGCCTCACCCACCTCGGCGCGGCGGCTGTCCGCGGCCGCGGCGGCGGCGGGCTGCGGCGGCCCCACGTCGAACTCCCCCGAACCGTTGCGAATGAGCGCGAGGCCGGTCAGCAGCACCAGCGCTATCACGCCCCAGGGAGCACGCTTGTGCCGCCGCTCCTCCTCGTCGGCCAGCTCGGACGCAGACATTCGACATCCCCTCTCGACACGGCCGTCGCCCTGTCAGTCGCGCATACGCAGCACGGTAGGTGCCGCCCGCCCGACCGGCGACGGGGCGGAAGCGAACGGGTGGCCCGCACGGTGGCCGCACGCCCCCGGGACTCCTGCCGCGCCTGTGCCGCGCCCCTGCCGTGCGCCATCCGGGGCGGGGCCGTCAGGAATTCTCTGACACTCCGTGACCTGCGGTGATGTCCACTCCCGCGGTTCCGGTGCGGTGAATGGGCTCACCAGGACGGACCATCGCCGAAATGCGGCCGCCGCCACCCCAACTGAGGGTCGTACCGGGAGGCGCTTTCTCGCCGATCGACCGGGGACGGGTCCCGGGGCGCCTTCCGCGGAGGATCACATGCGTACCTCTCGTGCCCTGGCGGTCACAGGTGCCGCCGTAGCTGTCCTCGGGCTCGCCGCCCCCACGGCCTCCGCCTGGGACACGCCGAGCAACATCGTCGCCCTGCCCAGCGTCATCTCGCGCGGCGGCCAGATGACCGTCACGGTCGACGGCTGCCCGAACGGCGGCACGATGACCTCCCGGGCTTTCTCGACGACCCATCTGACGCCGGTCAGGGGTGCCAACGAGACCTCGAAGGGCGTCGCGACGATCCACCACAACGCCTCGCCGGGCTCGTACGACATCACCGTCAACTGCTCGGGCCGGACGCTGACCCGGCCGGCCGCCTTCACCGTCATCGGCGGTGTCCGCGGCGGTCTCGGCGGCAGCAGCTCCAGCGGGGCCACCCCGGCCGACATCGCGATCGGCGGCGGACTCGTGGCGGCGGCCGTCGCCGGCGGCGGGCTGTTCTGGATGCGCCGCCGGGCCGAGCGGCGCGTCTGAGGCCCACCGGAACGCGGGGCACGGGACCCGGCACGCGCGGGGCGTCGCCCCGGACCCCCTGAGGCAGGGGGTCCGGGGCGACGCCCCGCGAGGTCATCCGCCGTGCCGACCGCGCCGCCGGCGAGCGTCGGGCCGCCGGGGAACCGTCAGTCCTTGACGCCCGGGAAGAGGTTGAGGAAGGGGTCCGTGGACGCGCCCAGGCCCCGGCTGTAGGGCGAGTCGAAGTCCCAGATGAGGAAGAGGAGGAAGGCGATCAGCGCGGAGAACAGCCCGGCGAGGATCAACTCCCGGGGCGTGCGGCGGATCTGCAGGGCGAAGATCATGCCGATGGTGACGGCGCCGCCGATGATGAGGCCGAACCACACCACGCCCGGCATGGTCGCCCCGGTGGACTCCGCACGCGAGGTGCGGGCCTGGTCGGCCGCGGCCACCTGGTCGACGAGGGGCTGGTACGCCTGGGCCTCGAAGTCCGACCGCGGTTCGTAGTCGGTGACGTCGGCGCGGACGCGGTCGAGGAGCACCGTGCCGCGCTCGGTGACCTCCCCGCTCTCGTGCATCACCTTCCACTCGGTGGTGACGACGTGTCCGACATAGGCATTGACATCGTCCCGAATCCGCTCCCGGATCTCGGGCGGGTAGACCCGGACCCGTTCCGAGATCTCGTGCAGCGCGACCGCCTCGGTCTGCACCTGGTCCTGGGCGGCGCTGCGCGCCTCCCAGACACCGGCGATCGCCAGACCCAGGACGATGGCGTACACCACGCCGATCCACATCGTCATGTACTCGATGACGTCCGGCGTCTCGGTGATGTCCTCGTCCGCCGCGGCTCTGCGGTGCCGTACGAGAGTGATGACGACCACGACGGCACACGCGGCCAGCATCGCGAGGGTGAGAACAAGCCATTCCGGCAAGGGGAGCCTCCAGGGATCAGCGGGGGCGCAGCGCGACGACGGCGACCAGTGCGGGAACCGTGATGAGCAGCACGAAGACGAGGGGGGAGGGGGCGCGGCTCGGCCTGCGGGGGCGCGGCGGGGAGCTGCGGTAGCGGGGGTAGTGCACCGGCGTCAGCGACGGACGGGGCGTGGGGCCGGCCGGCGGGGGCGCCGGGGCGGGCGGAGCGGGTGCCGGGGCGGCGCTCCGCGTCGGCGTGGGGGTCGGGGTGGGCGTCG
>NZ_BAABIG010000045.1:0-5132 GCF_039542605.1 Streptomyces ziwulingensis | reverse complement strand
TCGGTGTCCCGGTCCTCGACGCGATCTGATTCTTTCAGGGCGGGGGCTGCTACCTGTGTCCGCCCGCGGCTACCAAGGAGGCAGCCGACCGCGGCGGTGGCCGCTGCGGCTCCGGCAACGAGTAGCAGGACGCGGTGGTCCACGAGCACAAGCAGACCCGCTCCGGCAGCCAGGGCAACGGCGTTGGGGGCGTAGAGGAGGGTGTTGGCGGTGGCCGCCACTCTGCCCAGGAGAGTGTCCGGGGACTCGCGCTGGACGGCCGTCAGAGCTGCGATCAGCACGCAGGGCAGCCCCGCGCCGATCATCGCGCTGGCAAGCAGGACACCTGGCACCGAGGGGATGACGCGCAGGCCGACGCCCAGCGCGAAAAGCATGATGCCGGCTGCGGCGAAGACTCGTTCGGGCATCCGCCGAAGCAGAGCACCGGCGAACAGCCCGATGGCTACCGAGCCGATGCCCTGCACGGCGTAGAGGACCCCGGCGAAGGCGGGCGGACGGTGAAGACCAGCATCGACCACCGCATAGACCGACGCTCCGTTCAGCCCGGCCACGCCCATAGTTGCGGCCCCGGCCAGCACCAGCCGCCACAGAACCGGGTGGTGTCGCAGATAGCGGATTCCCTCGGCGGCCTGGGCGCTCCATCGTTGGGCTTGAGCCGGGCGGGGCGCGGGTTCTGACACGCGTATGAGGGCAAAAGCTATCGCGGCAAGCACGAAGGTGACCGCGTCCAGCAGGGCCACTGCTGTGCCGCCGAACTGGACGAATAGAAGCGCGCCCAGAAGCGGAGCGACGAGTTTCATGCCCTCGTTCGCCGTCATCCGCAGGCCGTTGAAGTCTCCGCGTAGTGTTTCCGGTACAGCGGTCGTTACCAGTGCGGCCTCCGCCGCATCCAGCAGTACCGAGCTGGTGCCGTACACTATCAGTACAGCAAACAGAATCCAGATCTGGTCGCTGGAACGTACGGCGAGAAGCGGCAGCAGTACCGCGGCCATGCCGAGATTGGTCCAGATCAGCAGTGGACGCCGGCGCGCCCGGTCAGCCAGTGTGCCGATCAGCGGGCCGAACAGAATGGGCGCCCATACGCAGAAGGTCGTCAGGGCCGCCAGGCTGTCCGACCCGGTGAGCGACTTGGTCCACACACCGGCTGCCAGAGCCATAGCAGAGCTACCGAAGCCCGAGACCACCACACCGCTCAGGTAATACACCACATTGCGGTCACGTAAGACCCGTCCTCCGCCCCAGCCCATCCCCTTGCCCCTTCCACCGCCACGAAGACCCAGGCGCACCCCCGCCCGGCGTACGGAAAGCATTCTGCCCGCAAGCACCAGGGCGGAGGCAGGTCGTGCCCGTGGCGGAGCCTTTGACCGAGCATGAGGCCGGCTGTGGTGGGCGGGAGTTGTCTATCTGCGGTTCGCTGCGGGCTCAAGGCGATCGCGGGCGGTCGATTGGGGGCATCTGCGGTCACCTTCTGCGATCTTGCTATGGCCGCCCCTACGTTTGGCTGGGGCTCGGAGTGCCATCGGGCTCGGGATCGGCAAGCGAAGGCGGGGCCGGGATGACGCCACTGTTCGAGCGTCTGGATCAGGAAGAGACGGTTGTTCGTGGCGAGTTGGCCGCGCTGCGCGAGAAGGTCGCGGTGGCCGAGGAGCGGCTGGCTCATCTGACGATCACGCGGGAGACGCTGTTGTCTCTGGGCGCCGAGGAGCACGTCAACCAGGATGACGGTACGCAATGGCCGCCGGAAGGCCCCGCAGCCGAGCCGATGCCGAATGACCTTGCCTCTGATCCCCAGCCTGCCGATGCGGACGTACCTGCCGGTGGGCCGGCCTCGGTCGGCCCGTTGGAGTGGGAAGTGGCGCGAGAGCGGATGTTGGTGCTGCTGGCGGGAGCGGGTCGGGCGATGAAGGTGCAGGACATTGCGTCGGCGATCGGCGAGGACGTCTCGGCCATGTCGAAGGGGCGGCGGGTGGAGACGACCAGGTCCCGGCTGAAGCGTCTGGCGAAGGACGGCCGCGTCACTGAAGGTCCAACTGCCTGGTTCACGATCTCTCCGGTCGACGCCGGTAACGAGCGGCAGGAGGATCCTCGGGGGTGAACCGGGGCCGCGAGCGCGCGGCAGGAGAGGTTGGCACCGCCGAGGGATTACCCGTCGACTCGGCGGTGCCGGGTGCGTGAGCGCCGTCTGACAGGTGGCTCCCGCGTTTCGAGCGTAGTTGAGGCAGTCTCCTCTCGATGCGCGGAGCCACGAACTTCGTCATGCCCGGTCGCTGTTTGGCGTCTTTGGGCGTGGATCGAGGCTCAATGCGTTCTCTTTCGATCGATGTTGGTGCCGGCCGGCCACAGGGTGGTGCCGGTGAAGTGTGCGAGGCGGGCGACGGTGGCCACGTCCGGCCAGGACCGTCCCGCAACGAGGTCGGCAATGGCCTGCCTGTTCACTCCAGAGCCGGCGGCGGTCGCGCGCAGGCTCAGGCTCTGGTCGTTCAGGACCAGGGCGAGAGTGCGTGCGATGAGGCGGACCGCTTCGGCGGCCACGTCGGCGCTCGGCTGCTCGGGCCAGGCTTTCGGATCGTCGGTCAGCTCCCGGGGGGAGCGTGCGCGGGCGCGTCCGCCGACCATGCGCGCACCATCCTGTCCGTTGAAGTTGATCAGCTGTGGAATGGCTGCTTGTCCAGCCGGTATGTATGGACCGTGGTTCTTGATCCCGTTACGTCCGCGAAGATCACTCGTTATCGGCCGAAGAGCGCTCCACCTGCCTGGGCCGAGGTCGCTCCGCTGGTGCGGTCGGTCGTTGCGGCAGCTGTGACGGCCGTCCCTTATGACGTGGAGCGGTTGCTGCATGTGGTCGGCAGGCTGGCGTTGTGGGCTGAGGCGGCGGGGCTCGAACGGTCCGCGGACGCATGGTTGCGCAATGAGGTGATCGACGCGTTCGTGCTCTCGCGGGTGGGGGAGATCGAGGGGTCGTCGGTACGGACGTACCGGACGTGGCTGCTGCGCGTACGTGACGCCCTCGCCTGGAGTGAGCGCGGGGAAGCGTCCCCGGCACGGATGCACGCGGACGCAAGCCCGCATCAGCCGTACTGCGCGGCCGAGTTGGCGGGGCTGCGGCACTGGGCCACTCATCTGCCGCGTCAGCAGAGGACCGATGCGCTCGCGTTGCTGGGGCTGGGTGCCGGTCTGGGGCTGATGCCGAAGGAGGTGGCGGCCAGCCGAGGGCTCGATCTGTGTCGTCCGAGCCGGGGCGGACCGCTGCTGCACCGGGGCGTCGAGCGGCTGGTCCCGCTGGTGGCCAGGGCTGCCTGGGACACGGTTCTGGGGGAGCTGGCAGAAACGGCGGGCGGCGGCTACCTGTTCCGGCCGAGGCGGACTGTCGAGTACGCGAAGAACCTGATCGGCTCCTGGTCCCTGATCCACCGGCCGCCGCAGGAGCTGCCCACGGTGTCGGTCGGCCGGTTGCGGGCGACGTGGATCGTCGAGCTGATGCGCGCGCATATCGATCACCAGCTGATCGCCCAGGCGGCCGGGCTTTCTTCCGCCGCGTCTCTGGCCCGCTGGCAGCACCTGGTCCCACCCGTGGACGAGCTGACTGCGGCCAGGCTATTGCGGGGCCCGGAGGCGAGGTGACCAAACCCCGGGCGTGGCGAAGCCCGGAGAAGATCAAGCAGTGCCGGCCACGACCGGTCACCGACGCACCGATGGAGATCCCGGACTCCAAGGTCGGACAACTCGATGCGCTCCTGCACGAGTCCGGAGTCCTCCATCTGATCGACACCGAGCTGGGAATTCGCCCCGGCCCAAAAGGGCTCCCCGTGCGGACCGTGCTGGTGGGCTTGTTGCTTGCGCTGCACTATCACCAGAGCGCCAGCCTCGCGGTTGTCTCCCGGGTGCTCCTTGATGAGCTGCGGGCCCCTGCGCGCTCCTGGCTCGGCGTTCCGGAGGGCAGTCGTGTTGATGGCCACGCCAGGATCGCGTTCTCCCGTCGTATCTACCGTTCCTTCGACCGGCTGACCACAGTCCTCGACCCTCACCGCTGCGACCGGCGCAGCCGCCTGCCGGCCGAAGAGGCCAGAGCTGTCGCTGCCGCTTGGGAAGATGCGGACGCCGAGCGCACGCGTCGGCGGGAGCTGTTGCAGGAGATCAGTGACCGTCTGGTGCTGGTCACCGTCCGCGCCGCCCACGGCCGGAGCCTGCTCAAGGGCTGGCGGGGCGATATCGGCGCCGACACCACTCCGGTTCCTGCCTGGCACCAGCCGCCTCGCGAACGGCGGGGCCTCGCATCCGTCGAGCTCACCGCCGGCTGGCACTACTGCGGGGGCGCTGAGGAAGGCATCTTCGGACACTCCGCCAGTCTTCTCGTCGCTGCCAGCCGACGACATCGCACTGGTCACCCGCAGGCCGGTGAGCGCGTCAGCCGCCACCCGCAACTGGCGCTCGGCCTTGTCCTGGACACCCCGGGCAAGCGCATCGGCCCGAACGCGGTCCACTCCCTGACCCAGCTTGCCCCGCTCGGCTTCCCGAAAGGGCTGCTGGCCGCCGACCGCGCCTACACCGACCAGATCACCGAGCACTTCGCCCAGCCGGTCCGCACCCTGGGCTACCAACTCGTTCTCGACTACAAACAGCAACACCGTGGAGTCCAGGGCACCCACCAAGGCGCTCTCCTCGTCGACGGATCCCTCGCCTGCCCCGCCATGCCGCCAGCACTGGCCCACGCGACCACAGGGCTCAACGACAAGGCCGTACGCGACCTCGCTGACGGCACCGAGCTCAGCGAGCGGATCGCGAGCCGGGAACCGTACTACCTCAAGCTCAAAGAGACCGCCGACGAGCGCGGCGCGATCAGGCTCCAGTGCCCGGCCAGCGGACCCTCGCCCGCCGTGGTGTGTCCCCGCTTCAACCAGGTCCACCGCGTCCCAGCACCACGGCCAGCCGTGGTCGACCTCACCGACAAGCGGGCCACCGCAGCACACACTGCGGCCAAACCCACTGTCCCGATCCCTCAAGGGGAACGGCTGCGGCTCCTGCCCCAGGACGAGCTGCCGCGGATCTGCCAGAAGCCCACGATCACCGTCCGCCCCGGCGCCCTCGGCAAGCTCGACAAATTCCGCCAGGACCGGCACTACCTCCACCCCACC
>NZ_BAABIG010000044.1:0-4998 GCF_039542605.1 Streptomyces ziwulingensis | reverse complement strand
CCCACCGGACGGCAACGCCTGCATCAACCGACCGCGCGCGGCAACCAGCGCCGCCGCGTCCTGAAGCGACAGCACACCGGCGACGTGCGCCGCGACGACCTCACCGATCGAATGCCCGGCCACCACGTCCGGCCGCACACCCCAGGACTCCAGCAACCGGAACAGAGCCGACTCCACCGCGAACAACCCGGCCTGCGTGAACACCGTCTGATCCAGCAGGCCGCCGCCGGCGTTGCCGCCCTCGCCGAAGATCACATCCTTGACGGAGTGCTCCACATCGAGGTGACCGTCCAGCGCGGCACAAGCCTCGTCCAGGGCACGGGCGAAGACCGGATAGCGGTCGTACAGCTCGCGGCCCATCCCGAGCCGTTGCGAGCCCTGCCCGGGGAACACGAACACCGTCTTCCCCCCGGCGTCCGAACCGGTGACGAGGGCCGGTGACGGCTCACCCGCGGCGAGCGCCGCCAGGCCGGCCACCGTCTCCTCGCGCGTCCCGGCGAGGACCACGGCCCGCTCCGGCAGCATCGCCCGCCGGGACACGAGCGACCCCGCGACGGTCGCCAAGGGGGTGTCGCCCGAGTCGATGAACGACGCCAGCCGTCCCGCCTGCCCGGCCAGCGCACCGGCGCTCCGCGCCGAGACCACCACCGGCACCACCACGGGCCTCACCACCGGCACCGGACCATCGCCCGGGGTCACCGGCTCGACGGCGGGCTCCTCCGGCGCCTGCTCCAGGATCAGGTGCGCGTTGGTGCCGCTGACGCCGAAGCCGGAGACGCCCACCCGGCGCGGCCGGTCGACGTCCGGCCACTCGCGGGCCTCCGTGAGCAGCCGTACGGCGCCCGCGTCCCAGTCGACGCGGGGGGACGGTTCGTCGACGTGCAGGGTGGCCGGGAGGATGCCGTGCCGCATGGCCTGGATCATCTTGATCACGCCGGCCACGCCCGCGGCGGCCTGGGTGTGCCCGATGTTCGACTTCAGCGAGCCGAGCCACAGGGGTTCTTCGCGGTCCTGGCCATATGCGGCGAGCAGGGCCTGCGCCTCGATGGGGTCACCGAGGGTGGTGCCGGTGCCGTGACCCTCCACCGCGTCCACGTCGGCCGGGGTCAGCCCGGCGGCGGCCAGGGCCTTGCGGATCACGCGTTGCTGCGACGGCCCGTTGGGGGCGGTCAGGCCGTTGGAGGCGCCGTCCTGGTTGACCGCTGTGCCGCGCACCACCGCCAGGACCCGGTGCCCCTTGCGGCGGGCCTCCGACAGCCGCTCCAGGACGACCACACCCGCGCCCTCGGCCCAGCCGGTGCCGTCGGCGGAGGACGAGTACGCCTTGCAGCGGCCGTCGCCGGCGAGGCCCCGCTGCCGGGAGAAGTCGATGAACAGGCCGGGCGTGGCCATGACGGTCGCGCCGCCCGCCAGGGCCATCGTGCACTCGCCGCGGCGCAGCGCCTGCGCGGCGAGGTGGATGGCGACCAGGGAGGACGAGCAGGCGGTGTCGAGGGTGACCGCGGGGCCCTCGAAGCCGAAGACGTAGGAGATGCGGCCGGAGGCCACGCTGGACGCGGCGCCGGTGCCGGTGAAGCCCTCCAGTTCGGGCGGCACGCTGCCGCCGGCGAAGTAGTCGACGCCCATGATGCCGTTGAAGACGCCGACGTCGGCGCCCTTCAGCGACAGCGGATCGATACCGGACCGCTCCAGCGCCTCCCAGGAGGTCTCCAGGAGGAGCCGCTGCTGCGGGTCCATCGCCAGCGCCTCGCGCGGCGAGATCCCGAAGAACTCCGCGTCGAACCGGCCGGCGCTCCGCAGGAAGCCGCCCTGGTCGACGTAGGAGGTGCCGGTCTTCTCGGGGTCGGCGTCCAGCAGGGTGTCGAGGTCCCAGCCGCGGTCGTCCGGGAAGCCCGACACGCCGTCGCGGCCCTCGGCGACCAGGTCCCACAGTTCCTCGGGGGTGTCGACGCCGCCGGGCAGCCGGCACGCCATGCCCACGATCGCGATCGGCTCGCGCGAGGCGGCCAGCATCTGCTGGTTCCGCTTCTTCAGCGTGCCGACCTCTTCCAGCGACTTACGCAGCGCCTCGACAAGCTTCTCGTAGGAAGCACTCACTTTCCCTGCCCCAATCTGTCGTGTGCCGCGTCAGCCATCGAGGGATTCGCTGTCGCCGAGCGCGAGGTGCACGAGGTCGTCCACGTCCAGGTCGGACAGTGCTCCTCGCGTCGTGTCCGGTTCGTCGTCGGGCGCGGGTGCGCCGGGTTCCGGGGCGGTCAGTTCGACCAGCGCGTCCAGCAGGCCGGCCTCCCGGAACCGCTCCAGCGGGAGGGTGAGCAGCGCGTGGCGCAGCCGTTCCTCGTCCGCCTCCGCCGCGGGCCGCTGCCCGGTGGCGCCCTCGGGGGCGAGTTCGCCGTGCAGGTGGCGGGCGAGGGCGAGTGGCGTGGGATGGTCGAAGACCACGGTGGCGGAGAGGTTGACCCCGGTCGCGGCGCGCAGCCGGTTGCGCAGTTCCACAGAGGTGAGCGAGTCGAAGCCGGCGTCCTTGAACGCCGTCTCGGCACCGACACCGTCCGCTCCGGCATGGCCGAGCACACCGGCCACATGGCCGCGGACGACATCCAGCAGCACGGCCTCCTGCCGGTCGCGGTCGAGCCCGGCCAGCCGGCGCAGCAGGCCGTCCCCGCCGTCGCCGCCGACGGCCCGCGCCGACTGCCGTCCGGCCGGGACCAGTTGACGCAGCAGCGGCGGCACTCCGGCACCGGTCGCCGCTTCGGCCCGTACGGCCCTCAGGTCCAGCTTGACCGGGACGAGCACCGGGGCGTCCCCGGCCAGGGCCGCATCGAGGAGGGCCAGTCCCTCCTGCGGGGCGAGCGGCAGGATGCCGCCGCGCCGGTTGCCGCGGGTGCGGGCCGCCGCTTCCCCGCCGGCGGTCATGCCGGTGGTCTGCTCCCAGGGCCCCCAGGCCAGGGACAGCGCGGGCAGGCCGGCTGCCCGGCGCCGGGCCATCGCGGCGTCCAGCCAGGCGTTGGCGGCGGCGTAGTTGCCCTGCCCCGCCGAGCCGAACAGTCCGGCAGCGGAGGAGAAGACCGCGAACGACGACAGGTCCAGGGCCCGGGTCAGCTCGTCCAGGTGGCGCACGGCCGTCACCTTCGGTGCGAAGACGTGGGCCAGGCGCTCCCGGTCGAGAGTGCCGATCACGCCGTCGTCCAGGACGCCCGCGGTGTGCAGGACAGCGGTCAGCGGGTGCTCGTCGGGTACGGAGTCCAGCAGGGCGGCGACCGCCTCGCGGTCGGCGAGGTCGCAGGCGGCCACCCGTACGGTCGTCGCGCCGAGCGCGGTCAGCTCGGTGACCAGCTCGCGCGCGCCCTGGGCGGCCGGGCCGCGCCTGCTGGCCAGCGTCAGATGCCGGACGCCACGCCGTTCGACCAGGTGCCGGGCCAGCAGGGCGCCCAGTGAGCCGGTTCCGCCGGTGACGAGGACGGTGCCGTCCGGGTCCCATCCCGGGCGCTCCGGGACGGGACCGGAGAGGGCGGCCCGTACCAGGCGGGGGGCGCGGACGGTCGTACCGCGCAGCGCGAGCTGCGGTTCGCCGGCCGCCGCCGCGGTGGCGAGGAGGACGGCGAGCGATTCATCGCCCTGCGACAGAACGTCGGTGTCGGTGTCGGTGCCGGTGTCGGTGAGGGGGTCGGTGTCGATGAGGGTGATCCGGTCGGGGTTCTCCGCCTGGGCGGTCCGCACGAGCCCCCACACGGCCGCCCCCGCGAGGTCGGTCACGCCGTCCTCACCGTCGACGGACACCGCGCCCCGGGTCACGACCACGAGCCGGGAGTCCGCGAGCCGCTCGTCGGCCAGCCACGCCCGCAGGACGTCCAGCACCCGGGAGGTGCGCTCCAGGGCGTCGTCGGCACCGTCGGCCGGTACCACCAGCAGTTCCGGTACGGTGCCGGCGGCGGCCGGACCGGCGAGGTCGGCGGCGGTGGCGACCCGGGTCCAGGCCGGCACCGGGGCGCCCGTGCGGGCGAGCACGGTGAGGTCGGTCCATTCCACGCGGAACAGAGCGTCCGTGCCGGAGGCGCCGGCCGCGGCCTCCAACTGCTCGGCGCTAACCGCCCTGAAGACCAGCGACTCGGTGGTCAGCACCGGCTCCCCGGTCTCGTCGGCGGCCTGCAGTGCCACCGCGTCGGGTCCGGACGGCGCGACCCGCACGCGCAGCGCCGAGGCTCCCGACGCGTGCAGCGCCAGCCGGTTCCAGGCGAACGGCAGCACCGTGCGCGGTGCGGCGTCGCCGGGTGCGTCCGCGTCGGCCGGGGTGACGAATCCGTTGGCGTGCAGGGCCGCGTCCAGCAGGGCGGGGTGGATGCCGAACCGGGCCGCTTCCTCGTGCTGCCCCTCCGGTAGGGCGACCTCGGCGTACACCTCGTCGCCGCGCCGCCACACCGCCCGCAGGCCCTGGAAGACCGGGCCGTAGGTGTACCCCTTCTCGATGAGACCGGAGTAGAAGGCGTCGACGTCGACCTCGACCCGCTCGGCGCCGGGCGGCGGCCAGGCGCTGAAGTCGAAGGCACGGGCGGTCGCGGGGCCCGTGTCGGTGAGGGTGCCGGTGGCGGTGAGGGTGCCGGTGGCGTGCCGGGTCCAGACCTCGGCGCCGATCTCACCGGCCGCGTCTTCCCGGACCGAGTAGACCGCCACCGTCCGCGGCGCGTTGTCGTCCGGTCCGCCCACGGCGACCTGCACGCGGACGCCGCCCTCCTCCGGGACGACCAGGGGCGCTTCGATGACCAGTTCGTCCAGTACTCCGCAGCCGACCTCGTCACCGGCCCGTACGGCCAGCTCGACCAGGCCGGTCCCGGGCACCAGGACCACTCCGCCCACGGCGTGGTCGGCCAGCCAGGGGTGGGTGCGCAAGGACAGCCGGGCCGTGCACAGCACACCCCCGGTCTCCGGCACCTGCACCACCGCGCCGAGCAGCGGATGATCCGCCGTGCTCTGGCCGAGGGCGGCGGCGTCGGTGGCGGG